>NZ_QSUR01000019.1:0-131078 GCF_003439055.1 Bacteroides sp. OM05-10AA | reverse complement strand
ACACCCATTAGAGTATAACTAAAAAATAAAGTTGTGCAACAGGCACGATGACCGACACCCGGGTGTCGGACAACATAACATAGTATCAACTAAAAAAACATTATTAAATCAAACAAATCTCATGGCTTTAATAAAATCAGTACGCGGATTCACTCCCGAAATCGGAGAAAACTGTTTTCTCGCAGATAACGCAACTATTATAGGAGATGTAAAAATAGGAAATGATTGTAGCATTTGGTTTAGCACCGTTTTGCGAGGTGATGTCAATTCCATACGAATTGGCAATGGAGTCAATATCCAAGACGGAAGCGTGCTGCATACATTATACCAGAAATCGACTATTGAAATAGGCGACCATGTATCTGTAGGACACAATGTCACGATCCATGGGGCAACCATCAAAGACTATGCTCTAGTTGGAATGGGATCAACCATCCTGGACCATGCCGTAGTAGGAGAAGGCGCAATTGTTGCTGCCGGTTCGTTGGTATTAAGCAATACCATTATTGAACCCGGAAGCATCTGGGGAGGAGTACCTGCCAAGTTTATCAAAAACGTAGACCCCGAGCAAGCCAAAGAGCTTAATCAGAAGATCGCTCACAATTATCTGATGTATTCTCAATGGTATAAGTAGAAGATAAACATTAGATAACTAAACAGATACAAGATGAGAGATACATTTCAAAACAAGTATCTCTCATTTTTTTATCCACCTAATAACATTCATATAATTATTTCTCATTCCATTTTTAGCTGTCTCCCATCATTCTCCCGCTATATTATTTAATTCCAATCAATCCATTCTGTTGAACTATTCGTAAATTGTCCACATTCAAGTTATTTAACCTATTGGATATAGACAAATTACGAATTATTCGTAGCTTTGTAAATCGGTCAAAGTAACACATATAATATAGAAACATATAACCCTACATCACTTATGAGAATCAAACTACTACTTATCATCTTCTTTCTTACGGCACTGCCCACCATCTATGCCCAAAACTCCGGAAAAGAATATTTAAAGAAGGTACTTACCAAACTGGAAAAGGTTGAATCCGCCACATATAACATCACTAATGAAAGCTGGCAGCATGGCGATTCAACAGCATTGTCCATCCTGCATGGATTCGTTAAAGAATACAATAATCCCATGGACTCGACCATAGGTGCAAGTTATGTTTCACTGGATGCCAATGATACAACAAAGATGGATTTTTATTATGACGGCAACATAAGAGCATTGACCTATCATGATAACAAGAAATTAGTAATTGATGATTTTACATTCAGGCCACTTCCTTTCAGACCTGTGAGCCCTCCATTCTTCAACCACACAAAGAACATCATTCAATATGCACTTACTACCAAAGATCATACTACACTAGAACTAAAAGACGAAGGCAATAATTACTATTTCAAATTAGTAATTGATGAAAATCAGCAGGTTGAATTCTTTGGGAAAGCTTATCACCTGCCTCTTCCTCCATTCGACATTGGCAATACGACTTCCATATACGAACTATGGATTGATAAATCGAACGATCTACCTTATAAGAAACGAAGAGAGATGTCCCATGACATTAGCGTTTCAACGTGTTCGGATCTTCAGATTAAGAATTTAACAATCAACGACTTCAATACAGCTCATTATTTCCCGGAAGATTATGAAATAGTAAAATACAGCGACCTCCATAAGAAAGACGGAGATCCATCAGCCTCCGAACTTATCGGTAAAAAAGCTCCCACTTGGATATTAGAAAACATAGAAGCACAACCCGTATCATTAGCCGACTACAAAAGCAAAGTCGTACTCATCAACTTTACTGGTATCGGTTGTGGTGCTTGTCAGGCAGCTATTCCTTTTTTAAAACAGTTAAAAGATTCATTCAATAGTGAAGAGTTTGATCTCATTGCCATAGAATCCTGGAGTCGAAAAACATCTGCTATCCGGAACTATGCAAACCGAAAAGAATTGAATTATACCATTCTAAATGCAACCAATGAAATTATCAAAGAATATCAGACAGGTGGTGCTGCTCCTTACTTTTTCATTATGGACCAAGAACGAATCATACGAAAAGTAATCAGAGGTTATAGTAAAGAGAATACTGATAAAGAAATAATAAATGCAATAAAAGAACTACTATGAGGAGACTATTTATCCTTTTTTGCCTGTCTTTGTTATTCAACATGACACAAGCACAATTACCGGCTCCCGAATATCAGAAGGGACAAGCTATTCTAAGCGGCAGGATAGCAAATTACAATCCGAATGATAATCTGACATTCAAAATCGGAGCTCCCAATATCGTGATGGGAACAGCCGAAACTCTTTATCCGACTGTTGAAACAAACGGAAGTTTCAAGATCAATATCCCCCTCTACCACGATACACAAATACGAATGATAATAGGGAATGCAGATTTTGTCATTCTATTAAGTCCCGGAAAAGAAACAAATGTATCAATCAATCTAAGTAATCCTCAAGGAAAACAATTCGTTTTTAGCGGCCAGTATGCTACCATTAACAATGAATGGTGTCAGCCGGAACTGATAACAAAGATACCTCCTGTTTATAGCAATGGCGACCTATTAGATTCCATTGCAGGTATCAGTGCCAATGAATTCAAGAAACGCTGCATCAACCAATACAAACGATATGTAATGCACAATAACGCACAGCTACAATTCTGCGAAGATACTCGCACACTAGCCAATCTCTCATGCGCATTTGATTGTCTGGAAAATCTACAGGCAACCCACTATTGCCTGCAAACAGCTTATCAGAAGAAGAAAAACATTACACGGGAACAAGCTTTTGCCGCTTTCCTCGATGTGCATTTGCCTGATGATTTCTACAATTACCTGAAGGATTTTCCTGTTAATCACCCTTTAGCACTCTATTGTTATAATTACCGTAATGCGGTTATGGATTTATATGATACACATAAAGATCCACTCGCTTACGAAAAAAATCTATTGAAAAATGCACCACTCACAAAAGAGGAACAGACACTTATCCATCAATATGAAACGGCCTTCAAAACAGGTATCCCCTTTCAGCAAGGAAACGAACTAATGGCACTTAATGTGAAATACGCCAAAGAAGCTGACCAATTCAGATGGGAATCATTCTCCAAAGCAAAAGAACGTCTTAGCAACATCATGCAAGACAGCACTAGTTTAATAGTTGACTACGTACGGGCACTCTATATGCGTTCCAGCTTATACAACCTAAAACCTCTGACCACCTCGCAGGAAATCATGGCTTCGGAAATAACAAATCCTATTTTCTTAGGTATCATTCAAGACATGAACCAGCAGATGCAACCCCGACAAAAAACGACAACTAAGAAATTCGCTGTTTGCGAAGCACCACAGGTCCCGGAAAAGGAACTGCTGACCGCTCTCATTGCCCGCCACAAAGGGAAGGTGCAATTTATCGACTTTTGGGCTACCTGGTGTGGTGGATGCCGACAAATCATCAAAGAATATGAGCCACTAAAGAAAGAAATAGGTGAAGACAAAGTTGCTTTCATTTACCTCACAGGTCCCAGTTCTATAAAAAGCACTTGGGATATACTAATACAAGATATTTCCGGAGAACATTACTGGCTGAATAAAGAACAGTGGGGTTATCTTTGGAGTCATTTTCAGATGACGGGATTACCGATGTACCTGATAATAGATAAAAAAGGAAATATTACAAAACAATTCACCCACGTAACAGCCAAAGAGTTGAAAAAGCTGCTAGAGTTAGAAGTCAACAAATAAAGTGCCTGCCTACCAATATAGAAAAACAATGAGGAGTGTACCCAAACTACCTTATAAATGAAGAATCACCTTTAGCACAGATAGTTGTGGTAAAGGTGATTCTTCATTTATTATAAGTTTTTTGCACTGCCCTCTTATATCAAGGCTTACGTTAATCGATACAATATATTTAGAAATTAATCATGTGCATAATCTTCTCCGTCGCACCGGCATTGCTAGTCACATAATAACCGGCATTCGTTCCAGTTTCGCGCAAAAAGACCTCATCTGTCAGGAAACGATCCAGCAAAGTTTTCAGCTCATCGTAATCTTTGATAGAATAGGCTCCTTTTGCTTCCAGCAATTGAACAGCCTCCATGAATTTCTGATACTTAGGTCCGAAAATCACCGGAATACCATATACAGCCGCTTCCAATGTGTTGTGGATTCCTACTCCGAAACCACCGCCGATATAAGCTATTTCACCATAGCGGTAAATAGAGGACAATAGTCCGAAGCAGTCTATTATAAGGCAATCCGCTTTCAATACATTTCTTTCGTCAGCACGGGTGTAGCGCACATACGGACGTTTCAGTTTACCGATGATCTCAACCAGATGATTCTCATCGATCACATGCGGAGCAATAATCAATTTCATTTCCGGATGATTATTGAAATATTCGAGGAATAAATCCTCATCAGGTCCCCATGAACTTCCGGCAACAAAAGTAAAAGAATTGTTTCCTTTAAATTTCTCCACCAACGGGAGCTCTTTAGCCTCTTCGCGGATTTGCAGTACACGGTCAAAACGGGTATCCCCCACTACTGTCACACGACTGATGCCGATTTTCGACAAATAACGTTTGGATGCCTCATTCTGAACAAACAGATGATCGAAATCTTTCAAGACATTGCGATAAGTGCCACCGTACCATTTAAAGAATATTTGTTCGCGACGGAAGATAGACGACACACTATATACCGGAATACGGCGCTTGTGCAGCTCATCCAGATAATTCTTCCAAAACTCATATTTGATAAAGAACGCCATGCAAGGATTTGCAATATCCAGGAACTTCTTCACATTCCTCGGCTTATCAAACGGCAGATAGCAAACAATATCCGCCCCCCGGTAATGCTTGCGCACTTCATAACCGGAAGGAGAGAAAAATGTCAGCAATATCTTATAGTTAGGATATTTCTCACGAATCATTTCTATCAGAGGGCGTCCTTGTTCAAACTCCCCCAGTGAAGCAGCGTGAAACCAAATATACTGCTCCCCTTTTTCCACTTGTTGGCGTAAGAGTTCATACACCACCCAATGCCCCTTCATCATCTTCCGGGGCTTGCGGCTAAACGGAGCAGCCAAATGGACGATAAAGTCATAAATGACTATTGCCAGGTCGTAAAGCATAGTACTGTGTCGATTACTTCAAAACCTCTACCGCTCGTTTCATACGAGCTATCGTCTCCTCTTTGCCCAATACCCAGGAAATATCGAACATGTGCGGGCCTTTTCCTTCACCCACCAATGTCAGACGGAAAGCATTCATGATATTACCGGTATGGTAACCTTTCTCTGCAATCCAGTCCATAACGACTTTTTCCTGTCCTTCAATGCTAAAATCTTCAATACCGGCAATCACTTCCGCCAATTCGGTCATACATTTTGCAGAATCTTCTTTCCAGCGTTTCTTCACCGTCTTTTCATCATATTCGGTAGGAGCAACGAAGAAGAAGCTACATACGTCCCACAGTTCTTTAATGAAACTTACCCGGTCTTTCATCATGCCAACCACAGTCACTACCTTTTCGAAAGGAGCCTCTACGCCTTGTTCTTTCAAGAAAGGCAAGAACAGTTCCGCAATTTCTTCGTTAGGTTTCTGCTGTATATATTGATGATTGAACCATATTCCTTTTTTATAGTCGAACTTAGCTCCCGACTTGCTGCAGCGGTGAAGATCAAACAATTTAATCAATTCATCCATCGACATCACTTCCTGATCATTACCCGGATTCCATCCCAATAAAGCCAGGAAATTAATCACAGCTTCGGGTAAATAACCGGATTCGCGATAACCTGAAGAGATTTCTCCCGATTTCGGATCGTGCCATTCCAACGGGAATACAGGGAATCCGAGACGATCACCGTCACGCTTGCTTAATTTTCCATTACCTTCCGGTTTCAATAACAAAGGCAGGTGAGCAAATTCCGGCATCGTATCTTCCCAACCGAAAGCACGATACAACAACACGTGCAATGGAGCGGAGGGCAGCCATTCTTCACCACGAATCACGTGGGAAACTTCCATCAAATGGTCATCCACGATATTTGCCAAATGGTAAGTAGGCAGTTCGTCAGCCGATTTATAAAGTACTTTGTCATCCAGAATAGATGAGTTGATTACTACTTCGCCACGAATCAGGTCGTTTACATGTATATCTTCATTCGGTTCGATTTTGAAACGAACCACATATTGTTTGCCTTCAGCAATCAGTGCATCCACTTCTTCTTTCGGCATAGTTAATGAATTGCGCATCATACCACGGGTAGATGCATCATATTGGAAGTTAGCAATTTCAGCACGCTTAGCGTCCAGTTCCTCCGGAGTATCAAAAGCAATGTATGCTTTTCCATTTTCCAGCAAAATCTGCACATATTTCTTGTAGATTTCGCGGCGCTCCGACTGACGGTACGGACCGTGTTCACCACCAAAGCTCACTCCCTCGTCAAAGTGGATACCCAACCACTTAAAAGATTCGAGTATATACTCTTCCGCTCCCGGAACGAACCGGTTAGAGTCAGTGTCTTCAATACGAAATATCAAGTCTCCGCCGTGTTGACGTGCAAATAGATAATTATACAAAGCTGTACGCACACCACCGATGTGCAATGCTCCCGTAGGACTTGGAGCAAAACGAACTCTTACTTTTCTTTCTGCCATAATTTGGGTTAGTATAGGTAAATCGTGGCAAAATTAAACCTTTTTTTCCACACTATTGTTTTTTTTTGTACTTTTCGCAAAAATTTCAGTGGATATGGAACATTTGAAGAAGAAAAAAAGATTTTCATGGAGAGATTTACTATATAAATCACTGCTATTTGTGGGCACTGTGGCGCTGATTGTCTATTTCCTGCCACGTGACGGAAAATTCAATTACCAGTTTGACATCAACAAGCCCTGGAAATACGGACAGTTGATCGCTACTTTCGACTTTCCTATTTATAAAGAGGATGCAGTAGTAAAAAGGGAACAAGATAGCCTGATGGCTTTCTTCCAACCTTATTATCAACTGGATAAAAATATAGAAAAAGACGCAATCGCCAAGCTGAAAGAGAATTACCATGCGAATCTGAAAGGCATTCTCCCTTCCATCGATTATTTGCGGTACGTCGAACGCACTTTAAAAGAAATCTATCAGGCAGGTATCGTTTCGACAGAGAATATACAGCAGCTTCACAAGGACAGCACTTCATCTGTCATGGTGATTGATGATAAACTGGCTAATCCACAGGCTACCGAGAATCTTTACACGGTACAAAAAGCCTATGAGCACTTACTGACAGCAGACTCCACTCATTTCAACCGGGAAATTTTAAGGCAATGCTCACTGAACGAATACATCACCCCCAACCTTACCTTTGACGAGGAACGTTCCCAGACTGCCAAAGAAGAAATCCTGAACAACTATTCCTGGGCAAACGGATTAGTAGTCAGCGGGCAAAAGATTATTGACCGGGGGGAAATCATCAGTCCGCATACCTATAATATCCTGGAGTCATTACGCAAAGAATCCATCAAACGAAATGAGTCCATGGGACAGAACCGTCTGATTCTCGGCGGACAGATTCTGTTTGTAGGAATGCTGATGCTTTGTTTTATGCTTTATCTCGACCTGTTCCGGAAAGACTACTATCAACGGAAAGGCAGTCTGTCATTGCTATTCACGTTGATTGTATTTTACAGTGTCATAACCGCTTTCATGGTAACACATAATCTATTTAATGTGTATATCATCCCGTACGCAATGCTACCCATTATCATCCGCGTCTTTCTTGATTCGAGGACTGCTTTCCTGACGCATGTCATTACTATATTAATATGTTCCATATCCTTACGCTTTCCGCATGAATTCATTCTGACACAGTTGGCAGCAGGATTGGTGGCGATATTCAGTCTAAGAGAGCTATCGCAAAGGTCCCAACTTTTCCGAACGGCTTTACTAGTTATACTGACTTATGCAGCCATTTATTTCGCCTTCGAATTGATGACAGAGAACGGCCTTTCCACCGACTTCTCGAAGTTGAACATACGAATGTACACTTACTTCATCATCAATGGAATTCTGTTATTATTCACCTATCCTTTACTCTTTTTATTGGAAAAGACTTTCGGATTTACTTCCAATGTAACGTTGGTAGAACTTTCGAATATCAATAATGACCTTTTGCGGCAAATGTCCGAGACGGTTCCGGGAACATTCCAACATTCCATGCAAGTGGCCAATCTTGCTGCAGAAGCAGCCATCCGTATTGGAGCCAAAAGTCAGTTAGTACGTACAGGAGCTTTGTATCATGATATTGGCAAGATGGAAAACCCTGCTTTCTTCACAGAAAATCAGTCAGGAGGAGTTAACCCGCATAAGAACCTGAATTACGAACAAAGTGCGCAGGTCGTCATCAGTCATGTGACGGATGGATTGAAGTTAGCCGATAAACACAATCTGCCTAAAGCTGTCAAAGACTTTATCAGCACGCATCACGGACGGGGAAAAACAAAATATTTCTATATTTCCTGGAAGAACGAGCATCCGGACGAAGAACCGAATGAAGAACTGTTCACCTATCCCGGCCCGAATCCGTTCACCAAAGAACAGGCTATCCTGATGATGGCGGATGCCGTGGAAGCCGCCTCACGCAGTCTTCCGGAATATACAGAAGAAACAATCAGCAACCTGGTCGATAAGATTATCGATTCCCAGGTCACTGAAGGTTACTTTAAAGAATGTCCTATCACTTTCAAGGATATAGCAACAGTGAAAGCTGTGTTCAAAGAAAAACTAAAGATTGCTTATCACACCCGAATCAGTTATCCTGAGTTAAAGAAGTAAGCAAACCTGCGCAAGCATCCTCAAGAATATCAAGTACATATTCAAAACCCTCGGCCCCTCCATAATAGGGGTCGGGGACATGATCTGCAGGAATACGGGTGCAATACTCCGTCATGCGATGAATCTTCTTCCATTCTTCGGGAGAAGGGGCTTTGTCTTTCAAATCATCTATGTTCCGGTCGTCCATACCGATTATCAAATCAAAATTATAGAAATCTTCCGTACGGACGGGGCGAGAACGATGCACCAATTGATAACCGCGACGGGCCGCATGAGCACGCATCCGGCTATCCGGCAATTCCCCCTGATGATAAGACAGGATTCCGGCAGAATCTATCACAAATTCTTTTTCCAGTCCCGCTTCTTCTATTAAATGAAGCATTACGCCTTCAGCCGTAGAGCTACGGCAGATATTTCCTAAGCAGACAAATAATATTTTCTTCATAATTTACTTTTAACGATACAGAAATGATATCGAATACTTAATATATATTTTTCAGGCACGGATTACACGGATTTCGCGGTTTTAAAAGATTAACCAATTAAAAACCGTGTTATCCGTGTAATCCGTGCCTAAATATGATAGTTCACCACAGTACTAGAACGAATTTAATATCTGATTAGCCCGGTTCACGGTTACCGCCGCCGGGATTTCCGGCATACTACCCAGATTGAACGGAGCAAGCATTTTTTCTATTTTCTTTAATCCGGCCTTATTTCCTTTTTTCTCAAATTCCTGACGAAGGATATTGATCTTCTCATGCGCCTGTATGCCTTCAATCAAACATTCGAAACGAATACAACTACGAGCTCCCGGATATACAAGATAAGTATCTCCACCTGCCCAACTGCGGAAACGGGAATCAAGTAGCGGTTCCAATGGCCAACTGTTATATGCCCAACGCAGATAACCATCCAGATGTTTCTTAGATGAATAATAACTCATCCAGGCAGCTTCTGCAGGATCAGAGAAAGTAAACGTGTTGGGATGGGCTTCCGTACAGCAGGTATAATAATTAGTACGCTTGTTCTCGGCAACACGACGCAGACGCACTTCTTCCGGGAAGTTCTGTCCGATAACAATACAATAATCATATAGATCGGGCTCAATCTCTTCATGATAGTTTCCAGCCAACGATACTTTAAAATCCGGATCAGCTTTACGAATCACTTTCAACGTCTTCTGCATCACTTCCATCGGACGTTCGTCCATCGCAATAGCACAGATATCAAACCATCCTTTTTCTTTCAGATGCTTGGAGAAAGAGGCAAGCATCGCTCCCCACATTTCTTCATAAGCCACTTCACCCGGTGCAGTTTTCACGAATTGCAAAGAGTTGGTTGCCTGATCGTAGTATTGGAATGACAGTTCCCATGGAACCATTGAGTAACAATTAATCTGTTTGTCAATGCCTACACTCATCATAAATTCCACCCAGCGGTCGAAGATAGTATAATCAAAAGTCCATGTTCCATCCGCCCGTTTCATCCAGGTGACCATTGTATCAAAATAATCTTCTGTCTGACCATTCCAGGGTTTATGCGTCAAAGTAGCCGTAATAATCTTCTGCCCGGCATCTGCCAACATTTTCATCAAAGGACGCATGGCGTCGAAATGCTCCTGACTCCATAAAGGAACCTGATAGTAACGTGCCACTGCATAAGGACTTTGCCATAAATCCAAGTGATAAGCCCATTCCGAAGGTTGAGGAAGTTCACGGGAAGAAACGGTAATTTCGAGATTCAGGCGTTGCAATAAACGCGAGCCGTCATTGATTAACAGTTCCCCTTGATAAGTTCCGGGAGTAACCGATTGAGGAATCCAACACTGCACCCAAACCGGTTGAACAGTACGAGCGGGCAAAGCCATCGTTTTCAGGTTGGTATCAATAGGATCGGCCACCAATAATGAATCATAATCTATGGACTTCCGGTGTCCGCAGGCACCTCTCCCATCCTTATTCAATTCATCCGTCATCACATAACGGACAAAACCACCTGTAAATGCATCTTTGGGAAGAACGTTTCCCTTTTTGTCTTTGAAATCACCAAAGCTGAAATTCAGGTCTTTCAGTTCTACGCCTGTCCACACAACAGCTTGCGCGTTCACACGTTCGCCACGCCAGCCTTTCAGGGAAACAGTCTGTTGTTTCTTCAACTGCGGGAGTTGATGCTTCGCATACCGGACATCTGTTGTACCCCAAGAAACTTGGGTGGAAGTCACCGCTGCCCACTCTTTATCAGAAGACGCAGTAGGATCAGGCAACTCCTGATAAGTCAGTAAAGGGAACTTCGGTTGTCCTGTCGGAACATCACATTGAGTCACTCCCTGCTGGGCAAAAACGGCACCCATGCTCAAGAGACAAGTCAGAGAAAAAATAGTAAGTCGTTTCATGGTTAGTTAATTAAATTAATAAAGGTTATTATATGGGGGAAAATTATTCAATCACATAGGGTCTACATCATAATAAACAATCAAAGATTTATAGCGTTCGTCCGCCAACATCTCGCGCTGAATACGTAGCAACAATTCCCGTGCACGTCCCATCGGGGCATTCTGCTCAATCTTGACAACGATCTTTTTGATAAACAAAGTTTGGATACGGGCAACAGGTGGTTTGTCCGGGCCTAATACCCGATTGCCAAATACTGCCCGCAACTTATCCGCCATCACTACCGCCATCTGATCCAGTAACGCTTCATTATGATTTTTCAGATAAACATATACCAGCCGGTAATAGGGAGGATAATGGAACATCTGGCGTTCTGCCAATTGTCCGCCTACCATATCTTCATAATCATTGGCAATGACCTGATGAATGATAGGATGATCGATACTCTTGGTTTGCAATACCACCCGTCCGCGTTTGTTCTTACGTCCGGCACGTCCCGCTACTTGTGCCATCAACTGAAAAGCACGTTCATAGGAACGGAAATCGGGATAATTCAACATGGTATCGGCATTCAATATACCTACTATACTGACATGATCGAAATCCAACCCTTTTGATACCATTTGCGTACCGATCAATATGTCCGTCTTTCCCTGCTCAAAGTCTGCAATAATCTTCTCATAAGCGGAGCGGGTACGTGTAGTATCCAAGTCCATCCGGGCCACGGCAGCTTCCGGGAAAAGGATTTTGATGTCATCTTCAATCTTTTCCGTACCGAAACCACGGTTCACCAGTTCTGTTCCCTCGCAGGCAGGACAGGATTTCGGCAGTTGATACGTATAACCGCAGTAGTGACAGGTTAATTGATTGATTCCTTTATGATAGGTAAGGCTTACGTCGCAATTCTTACACTTAGGCACCCAACCGCAGGTACGACACTCCACCATCGGAGCAAACCCACGACGGTTCTGAAAGAGAATCACTTGTTCTTTCTGTTCCAAAGCCTCTTTCATATATTGTATCAGGAGTGGCGAGAATTGTCCGACCATCCGCTTTTTGCGATGCAGTTCCTTGATATCCACCGGAATAATCTCCGGCAACTGGATTTCTTTATATCGTTCTTTCAGTTGTACGAAACCATATTTTCCCTCTCTTGCATTCTGCCATGACTCGATAGAGGGAGTAGCCGTACCCAACAGGGTTTTAGCTCCGTACATGGCAGCCAATACAATAGCCGCGCTACGCGCATGATAGCGGGGAGCGGGATCTTGTTGCTTATACGTATTTTCGTGCTCTTCATCCACAATCACCAATCCCAGATTTCGGAAAGGCAGGAAAATAGAAGAACGAACACCCAGAATAATATCATACCCGTTCTCTCCCAGTTGCTTCCGCCATATTTCAACCCGTTCGGCATCGGGGAACTTAGAATGATAGATACCCAGACGAGCACCGAAGACCCGTTGCAAACGCTCCGTGATTTGAGTGGTCAATGCAATTTCCGGCAACAAATATAACACCTGCTTTCCCTGGCGAATCGCTTCTTCTATCAGATGGATATAAATTTCAGTCTTACCGCTGGACGTTACCCCATGAAGCAGACAGACATTTTTCTCCTGAAAAGACTGCACGACTTCATCAAATGCACGCTGTTGAAACTCATTCAAAGGATTTAATTCGACAATCTCCTTCTCCTGCTTATCCAACCGGCCTATTTCATGGTAGTAGATTTCAAAAATCTTCTTATCCACCAATCCATTTAATACAGAAGGGGCCACATTAGCCCGCTGCAACAGTTCTTTCTTGGAGACTTCTTTCGGAGTTCCCGCTCCTAAAACATCGGAACATTCCACATACTTCATGAGTAATGCCAACTGCTTCGGAGCACGAGACAGAATATCAAACAGGATATGAAGCCGCTTTTCATCCGCTGTACCCGCAAGCCGAACCCGTGCCTCTGTTTTAGGTTTATAAGTACGCCTCAACTCCTCCTTTACGAAAATCGCTTCTTTATCGAGCAGAGACTTGATGACCGTAAGAATATTTTTGATGCCGCTGTCCTTCTCCAGTTTAGTAACGGACTGCTGCGAATCTACGGCAAGTAAATCCAAAATGCGTTGCTCACGTTCCGGCAATGGCGCATCCGCTTCAAAATCTGGATTATATTCAACGATCGTTTCACTCTCCAGTTTCAGGCCAGAGGGAAGTGCCGCTTTATAGACATCGCCTTGTGTACAGAGATAATAATCTGCTATCCACTCCCAAAATTTGAATTGAGCGGGTAACAGAATGGGAGAAGCATCCAGCAATGCAGATATATCTTTCACTTCGTACTCCGTTGGAGCACAATAATGAACGTTAAGGACGATAGCCGTATAAAACTTCTTCCGCCCGAAAGGAACTACCACTCGGCAGCCTATCTTCACATCTTCCGCACATTCATCCGGCAAAGAGTAAGTGAAACTCTTCGGAAGCGGAAGCGGTAATATGACATCTACATACTTTTTCATTGCAGCTACAAAAATACAATAAAAAAACGGGGATTTAAAAGAAGGGAGAGAGAACACTTAAAAAGAAAACTCTGCTTCATACGAGAATTGGAAGAAATATATTCGAGAGCGCAACAGGACACTCCCAAACAAAAAAGAGTTTCCGGTTATCGGAAACTCTTTTTCATATACTAGGTAAAGCGATAGACTACTTAAAAAATATAGGCTACAGATACTTGCCAAGTCTTAGTCTTATAAGAAGCATTTGTTCCTTCAATATCAGCTGTATCACCCAATGGGATATTGTAATTAGCACCCACCTGCAAATGGTTCAGCAACTTCAAACCGGCGCCCACATTGATACCTACTTCAGCTTTCTTCTTATCAATTCCCGATTTCTTTTCAAAATCGAAATAAAAGTCAGGACCTGCAGCCAGATAAATACCTGCCAGACTTCCCAAGCCAATGGTATATTTCAGGTTTACAGGAATATCAATACCGTTCTGCTTAATGGTTATATCTCCGTCTTCATCGGAAACTTTTATACCTCTTTGAGCAAAAAGCAACGAAGCATCTACCCCCAATCCTACGATTGGAATATTAAACTCGGCCATCGGACCAATAAAGAAACCAGTGAAATTATCCTTCTTGAAGTTGTCGCCCATATTAGAGAGACTTGCCTTTGACAAGTTCAAACCTCCTTTTACACCAAAGTGTATCTGCGCTTGGGCAGGCATTGCCATACCTATGCATACAGCAATCATTAAAGCACCAAAAATCTTTTTCATAAATTTACGTGTTTATAATTCGGGACAAAGATATATATTTAGATTAAATAAACACAAATTATCGGTTGTTTGTTCATTTAAAGCCACCGTTGTTGATCCGCTCCAGTTCTCCGTACCTTTTATTTACTCTTTTTGAAGATCGAAGTTACAAAGAAGATTCACCTTTCCTTTACTTATATACCGATGATTGGTTTTACAATTTCAATCCTCAATCCTAGTGCATTCACTATTCGGTAGAATGTCCCTACGCTAGGATTTATTGCTCCGCTTTCAATACGTGAAATATACGATTTAGTCGCATTGATTCTTTTAGCCAATTCTGATTGGGTTACTTTCGCTTCCCGCCTTGCATCCAACAATATTTGACCAGTATAAAAAGCGTATACCTCTTCATCAAACTTTTCACGTTCTGAAGTTCCAGGTGCTCCGAACTCTCTGTCAAGTTCTGCGCTGATATCAGTCAGCATGTTGTTTTTTGTACTCATAATATTCCTCCTTTATCTTTAATGCCTTATCTATTTCTGTCTCCGGAGTTTTCTGTGTCTTCTTCTGGAAACAATTAAATCCGTCAACGAGTTTTTTCATACTACTTCCTGATTTTCATACAGATTCTTTTCAGCCAACAGGTACAGCAAGTAGTCTGCCCCAAGACGAGTTCTTTTTCCAACTTCTGTACTCGGTCGCATTGTTTCAGCCATTTGATTTGTAAGGTATCATAGAGGATTCCGGCTGCTTTATACCTTGTGATTTCTTTATCTTGTTTTCCCAAGAGTGATAGGTATATTGAACAAAGTTTTGATTTATCTATGCAATAGCGTTCCAGTTTTTCGATATACATCAAGGTAGCCCCTTTTTCATTTCGACTCATAAACTCCTGAACACTGTCATCACTGATGATGTCGATGCCCGACCTTTCGTAGTCCACAGTGATTTCTCGCATTTCTATCAGGACCCAGATATATTCTGTCTCGAATCCGTACTTGGCGGCTGCCTCTTCTATACTAATCCATTGTGCCATAGCGTTTGTTTTTTATGTGTGATACAAATAAGGGATGAATAATATTTTATTCATGTATATTAGTACAACGAGCATCCACGCTTTTTGCAATCCGCCGGGTGGGGATTGGCTAGGTTAAAATTGGGGCAACTTATAACCGGCCGAATACAAGAAAGACGCAGATGCTGCTGTACCATTATCCGACCTTAAGGCTAGCAATACCCGCGTAGAAGATAATGATAACAGCAGACACCCACGTCAATCGTTTATATATAACACATCTCTTACGGATATGTTGATATACAGCCGTTAACGTGGAGTATCTACCGTATCATCTCTCACTACTAAAAGTTTGCTATTTTTAAGGTCGAGAGATAATACGCTTTTACTCCATATAGGAAATAAAAACCGCTTTCTGCCTATTCCATCACGCTGATGGGCTGAAAGCGTACCGCAAAGATATATGTTTTTTCTGAAACGCAGTCGAAATATGGAAATAAATACTGGAAGTTATGTATTAAAATGAATCTGACAAAAGACGACTCTACTTCTCGTTCTTGATTATCGAAATATTTCTCACAAATAAAAGTTATAGCAGTTTTTACCCTCACACTCTCACACCTTCGCTCAATTCCTTTATTCATCGTGGTTACAACGTGTGAGGGTAAGTGCGGTAGTAGGGTGAGGGTAACTTTCTACCCTCACTACCGTCACGTAAACGCTTCCACTAATCTGCACCTACGGCGAGACGTTATCATCTGATATACAGAGCATTAATTGTTTTCACAAGAAGTATTAACAGCTATCACCCCAAGTATTAACACTTTAGACTTCAGCCATTAATAATTGAAAAATCAGGTATTAACACATGAAAAATGGTGTGATAATACCTGATCAATGGTTTAATGTCATCTGAAACAACAGGTGAAACGAGCGTATAGATACAGATGAAAGAATCATGCCATATAAGGTTGCAAATGGCTTATCCATTAGGAAAGTTACAGTTTCCAATAGGACGAATTAAAGTTTCATGTAATGATACTAACTGTTTCCCGGTGAGAGACTATAGTTTCCCCGTAAGGAAACTACATTTTCCCCGTAGGGAAACCATCGTTCCCCCATAGGGGAAACTTTAGTTTCAAGCCTGCGAACAGATTGTTTCACACCTCTAAACAGATTGTTTCAAGCCTCTAAACAAATTCAAGCTGCCACTGACCGGAAATTAGCCAACCAGTAATCACGGGAAAAACACAACTTACCTGACAAGTGAAATCAGGATGGTCCCCACACAGCGTATGCAACTAGAAAGAGGTATTCTTACTACTTTATGAGAACAAATCATTCAACGCTTCGCTCATGCTGGGATGAGTAAAGATGAAATCACGCAGGAAAGTATAATCCTGACCTGTTTTCATTGCCATAGCAACTATATTGATGACTTCGCTGGCATCAGGCGCAAACAGCATACAACCTACTATTTTTCCCGTATTCTTATCTATGACAGCTTTCAGCAAACCGTCCGTCTCTCCCAATGTCTTCGCTCTCGGTATCGCCATAACAGGCAATTTCTTGATAATCACATCCAAATTCTGCTTACGAGCCTCATCCTCATTCAATCCGATACGCGCCAACGGAGGATCAATAAATACGGAGTAAGCAACCGGATTACGGTCACTTGTTTTCCGCTCCTTATCTCCAAACAAATCTTCGCGGATAATCCGATAATCATCCAATGAAATATAGGTGAACTGCAAACCACCTTTCACATCACCCACGGCACGTATATTCGGATTAGTTGTCTTCAGATATTCATCCACAATGATCGCTCCACGTGCATCCGTCTCCACTCCGGCAACTTCCAGATTCAGATCTTTCGTATTGGGTCTGCGCCCCGTAGCCAACAAAACAGCATCAGCCTCAAGTTCGAACACTTCACCAGTTTGTGAGTCAGAAAAGACAACGACAGCCCTATTTTCAACATGCTTCACAGATTGTACCTTCGCGTTCATCCGAAAAACAATGCCCTTTTTCTCCAATGTTTCTTTTACACTTGCAGCAATATCACGGTCTTCACGAGCAATCAGTTCCGGATAACTCTCAAGCACCGTCACCTGCGAACCGAACGAAGCATACATAGACGCAAACTCTAAGCCAATATAACCACCGCCAACAATAACCAGCCGACGGGGAAGATCGGTCAATTCCATGATTGAAGTACTAGTATAAACCAAAGAATTGTCCGCAACTCCTTCAATAGGCGGAATTATTGTTTCCGCTCCGGTGTTGATAATTATTTGCTTTGATGTCAGCCATATTTCTTCAGTAGATGTACGGACAGAAACCACATCGGCAGATACAAAAGAACCTACACCTGTATAAACTGTTACATTAGGATGATCCGCCAGATTATGGTAATTCTTGCCTCTCAACGCACTTGTCACAGACTCCTTCACAGCAATAGCATTGCGATAAAACGCACTTCTTTCTTCAAATGTGGAGTCTTTCATACCGGAAGCAATTTTAGCCTGATGAACCAACGTCTTTGTCGGAATACAGCCGATATTGATACACGTTCCTCCATACATTTTATCAGAACGTTCAACAATGGCGACTTTCCGCCCACGTTTTGCAAACTCTGCCGCAAGGGTCTTTCCTCCCTTACCGAAACCGATAATAATAACATCAAATGTATTCATATCTATATAACTTTTAATGGGTTCAATACTTGCTTATTAGGTTAACAATGAATGATATTGCAAAGTTCGTCGCTTTCGAAGTAATAAACAATAACCATTTCGCCGGATAAATTAGCAATTATTCCCGTATAAAGTCAAAGTAATAAATAATCAAAAATCGCCGGAACAGATCAATGATCTGCCCGGCGATTTCTCATCTTAAACCAATCTCCACTTACTATATATCAATCAACGATTCGGGTGAATGTCCAACTTCACCGGTTTAATCATATTCTCCGGTTTTAAGATAGTATCCAAGTCTTCTTTGGAAAGAATGTTATGCTCCAAAACAAGTTCATAAACTCCCTTCCCGGTTTCCAATGCTTCTTTGGCTATTTTGGTAGAGTTCTTATATCCGATCACCGGATTCAGGGCTGTCACTACTCCGATACTGTTATGCACATCTCTCCTGCATTTTTCTTCATTAGCCGTAATGCCGTCGATGCATAACGTGCGTAAAGTGTCGAAACCATTCATCAACAGATCGGCAGACTCGAAACAGCATTGTGCCATTACCGGCTCCATTGCATTCAGTTCCATTTGAGCTGCTTCACCGCTCATGGCCACACAAAGGTCATTTCCTATTACCTTGTAGGCCACCTGGTTCATCACTTCAGGGATCACCGGATTCACTTTTCCCGGCATGATGGAAGAGCCCGGCTGCATTGCCGGCAGATTGATTTCTCCCAATCCGCAACGCGGACCGGAAGCCAGCAACCGCAAGTCATTACATATCTTATTCATTTTAACAGCAACACGCCTCATCGCTCCCGAATAGCCTACCATGCAGGAAGTATCCGAAGTGGCTCCTACCAAATCGTCTGCAAGTTTGATATCCAATCCCGTAATCTTGCGCAAAGCGGCAATGCACTTCTCCGCATATTCCGGTTCGGCGGTGATTCCTGTTCCGATGGCCGTTGCTCCCATATTGACTGCCAGAAAATCCTGTGCGGCGAAATCGAGATTCTTCACTTCATGCGACAGAATACTTGCAAAGCCATTAAAGGTTTGCCCAAGCGTCATCGGTACGGCATCTTCCAGTTGGGTACGCCCCATTTTGATGATATGCGCAAACTCATTCGCTTTCTTCCGGAAAGACTCGATCAGAACCTCCAAATGCTTAACCAATTTCAGATGAGTATAATACAGTCCAATGTGAATGGCTGTAGGATAAGCATCGTTGGTAGATTGTGAACGGTTGACGTGGTCGTTAGGCGAACAGAATTGATATTCTCCCCGCTGATGCCCCATCAGTTCCAAAGCCCGGTTAGCAATCACTTCATTGGCGTTCATGTTGGTGGTCGTACCGGCTCCTCCCTGAATCATATCTACGGGGAACTGCTCATGATGCTTTCCTTCGAGTATTTCTTTACAGGCTCTCATGATAGCATCCGCTTGTTCTTCAGTTAATAAGTCCAGTTCACGGTTGGCAACGGCGGCTCCCATCTTGGTAATAGCCAATGCCTGAATGAATAAAGGATATTCATTCAAATGAAACTTGCTGATGCGAAAGTTTTCGATACCACGGAGTGTCTGTACTCCATAGAGTGCACTTTCCGGCACTTCACGACTACCTATCAGGTCACTCTCTGTACGAGTTTTTTTTGATAAATTTTGTTCCATATCGGTTGTTTTATAATAATAACGTTTTCGTTAGTTCTTATAATAACCAACCAGCGATGTTATTGTTTTAATAAATATGCAAAAACTATTCAAAGACTTTTTTGTTGTAAATAGAAGAAAAAGAAAATACAAAGAGAAGAATCGCTTATCTTTGTTTTTGAATTTAAAACAGCAATCTATGATATTACAATTAGCATTTGTTCTGACAGCCATTATTATTGGCGCACGCCTGGGAGGTATCGGACTGGGCGTAATGGGAGGTGTAGGGTTAGCTATACTCACGTTCGTTTTTGGTTTACAACCCACTGCTCCCCCCATCGACGTTATGTTAATGATTGCCGCCGTAATCTCTGCCGCTTCCTGTATGCAGGCAGCCGGAGGTCTGGACTATATGGTGAAACTGGCAGAACATTTGCTTCGTAAAAATCCTTCACACGTCACTCTGCTTAGTCCGCTGGTGACTTACCTCTTTACTTTTGTAGCCGGAACCGGACATGTGGCTTATTCCGTACTGCCGGTAATTGCAGAGGTTGCCACCGAAACAAAAATCCGTCCGGAACGTCCGTTGGGTATCGCCGTCATCGCTTCCCAGCAGGCCATTACGGCAAGTCCGATCTCTGCCGCTACCGTGGCACTTCTCGGACTTTTAGCCGGATTCGACATTACCTTGTTCGACATTCTCAAAATTACGATTCCCGCCACCATCATCGGAGTGTTGGTAGGCGCTTTGTTTTCCATGAGAATCGGTAAGGAACTGGTGGAAGATCCCGAATATCAGAAAAGATTGAAAGAAGGTTTATTCAACAATAAAAAGGTGGAGATTAAAAGTGTCAAGAACAAACGTTCGGCAATGATTTCCGTTATCATCTTTATATTGGCAACTGCTTTTATCGTGCTTTTCGGTTCTTTTGAAGGAATGCGCCCCAGTTTCCTGATTGATGGGGAAATTGTCACCTTGGGAATGTCTTCTATCATCGAGATCGTGATGTTGTCGGCTGCCGCAATTATCCTGTTAGTAACGAAGACGGACGGGATCAAGGCAACGCAAGGTTCTGTATTTCCGGCAGGTATGCAGGCGGTGATTGCCATCTTCGGTATTGCCTGGATGGGAGATACCTTTCTTCAGGGAAATATGGGACAGTTGACTCTCTCTATTCAGGGAATTGTGCAACAAATGCCGTGGCTGTTCGGTGTCGCCCTGTTTGTGATGTCTATCCTGCTGTATAGCCAGGCTGCTACTGTACGGGCACTCGTCCCTCTGGGTATTGCGTTGGGGATTTCTCCTTATATGCTGATCGCTTTATTCCCGGCCGTGAACGGATATTTCTTTATCCCGAATTATCCTACCGTGGTGGCTGCGATTAATTTCGACCGTACCGGGACAACAAAAATCGGCAAATATGTGTTGAATCATTCGTTCATGATGCCCGGTCTGGTATCGACCGTTGTGGCTATTGCACTAGGTTTGCTTTTTATACAAATATTCTAATAAATTCATATTATTAACCTAAACATCATTCAGTTATGAAACAATTCAAAAGCTTTGGACTGGTAGTAGTCACACTACTGTTTTCCGTAACTATGGCATTCGCCGCAAAACCGAATATTCATATTCTTGCTACGGGAGGAACCATTGCGGGTACGGGAAGCTCGGCTACCGGAACCAGCTATACGGCAGGACAAGTTGCCATCGGCGCACTGCTCGATGCTGTGCCCGAAATTAAAGACATCGCCAACGTAACCGGAGAACAGATTGTCAAAATCGGTTCGCAGGACATGAACGACCAGGTTTGGTTGACGCTTGCCAAGAAAATCAATGAACTACTGAAACGCCCGGACATTGACGGCATCGTGATTACTCACGGAACAGACACCATGGAGGAAACTGCTTACTTCCTGAATCTGACTGTCAAGAGTAACAAACCGGTGGTATTAGTAGGCGCCATGCGTCCGTCTACCGCTCTAAGCGCCGACGGCCCGTTGAACCTTTACAATGCCGTTGTTACCGCAGCCGCAAAAGAATCGAAAGACAAAGGGGTATTGGTTGCCATGAACGGCCTGATCCTCGGAGCGCAGAGCACGGTTAAAATGAATACGGTCGATGTACAAACTTTCCAGGCTCCCAACTCCGGCGCACTGGGTTATGTACTGAACGGAAAAGTGTTCTACAACCAAGTAACGCTAAAGAAACATACTACCCAGTCCGTTTTTGATGTCACTCATCTGAACGCGCTTCCTAAAGTAGGTATCGTGTACAGCTATTCCAACATTGAGGCCGATATGGTAACTCCGATGCTTAGCAACGGGTACAAAGGCATCATCCACGCAGGAGTAGGAAACGGAAATATTCACCAGAACATCTTCCCGGTACTGACGGATGCCCGCCAAAAAGGTATTCTTGTCGTTCGTTCTTCCCGTGTCCCGACCGGACCTACCACACTGGATGCAGAGGTGGACGACGCCAAATATCAGTTTGTGGCTTCGCAGGAACTGAACCCGCAGAAATCTCGTGTTTTGTTAATGCTTGCACTAACAAAAACTACAGACTGGAAACAGATTCAGCAATATTTCAACGAATACTAAAAACCTGACTTACTTATGAAAAAATGGATATTCATGCTGCTCCTCGCGGGCAGCATACAGGGAGTATATGCTCAAAAAGCAGAGAAAAAGGAGAAATTCAATCCGAACACTCCCCTGTTTGAAGAGCTGACAGACGTGAAAAAGAAAACAGATAAATTCAATCTTTATCTGAATATGCAAGGGAGCTTTGACGCTCATTTCCAGAATGGTTTTCAGGAGGGTGACTTTAATATGCACCAACTTCGTATCGAAGCCAAAGGAAATATCAACAACTGGCTGTCTTACCGCTATCGTCAGCGCCTCAACCGCTCGAACGATGCAAACGGCATGATTGATAATCTCCCGACTTCTATCGACTATGCCGGAATCGGCATCAAGCTGAATGACCAGTTTAGTCTTTTTGCAGGAAAGCAATGTGCCGCATACGGTGGTATCGAGTTCGACCTGAATCCGATCGACATCTATCAATACAGTGATATGATTGATTACATGAGTAATTTCATGACCGGATTGAATGTGGGTTATAACATTACTCCCGAACAGCAACTTAACCTGCAAATATTGAACAGCCGTAACAGTTCTTTCGATAATACTTACGGAATCACAGAGGATGCCGAAGGCAATCTCCCCGATCTGAAATCGGGCAAAATGCCACTGGTTTATACATTGAACTGGAACGGTAATTTCAATAATGTATTTAAAACCCGTTGGTCGGCTTCGGTCATGAACGAGGCAAAAAGTCACAATATGTATTATTATGCTTTAGGTAACGAGTTGAATCTTGGAAAATGGAATGCTTTTGTCGATTTCATGTATTCAAAAGAGGATATTGACCGCAAAGGAATTATTACCAGTATCGTAGGTCGTCCGGGCGGACATAATGCTTTTGATGCGAACTATCTTTCGGTTGTTGCCAAATGTAATTACCGCTTTCTTCCGAAATGGAATGTTTTTGTGAAGGGTATGTATGAGACGGCTTCCGTAGGCAAGGCGTCCGAGGGAATAGAGAAGGGAAATTACCGTACTTCCTGGGGATATCTGGGCGGTATCGAATATTACCCGATGGAAACCAATCTGCACTTCTTTGTTACCTACGTGGGACGTTCGTATGATTTCACTTCCCGCGCCAAGGTGCTGGGACAGGAGAATTACAGTACTAACCGTATTTCTGTAGGATTTATCTGGCAGATGCCTGTATTCTAATCCTAAAGCAAGAAACCGAGCTGACAATAAAAAATGCCCGATAGCCTTCTTGCAAAGGTTATCGGGCATTCTTATATGTTCGGTCTTTTTAAATCAATACTCTTCCTCGTTAAAGAAGAAATCCTCCTTACTAGGATAATCCGGCCAAATATCTTCGATACTCTCATAGATTTCGCCCTCATCTTCCATCTCTTGGAGATTCTCAATAACTTCAAGAGGAGCACCCGAACGCATGGCATAATCAATCAATTCGTCCTTGGTTGCCGGCCAGGGAGCATCTTCAAGTTTTGATGCTAGTTCCAATGTCCAATACATAATCTTGAGTATTTAAAATGAATACTAAATTTGTCTCGTTTTCTATTTTTCGGCAAAAGTATAATAAAATCTATCATTTCCAACTATTATCCCAAAATATTTCATTATTTTGCTCATCAAAATTAATTTTTCGGGATAATACAAACAAATAATCTGATAATCTGTTGACAAATGCTAATACTTCGGGAGAAATTGTACAAGTTTCGGACAAAGTCAGAATACGCCTTTCAGCTCTCCTGCAAATAGTACGGCAAACATGGCAAACGGCTGCTCCACGACTTCCGCCGGGAATGATGAAAGCGCAAAGTTCGGGCAGTTGTTCGTCCAGCTTATCAATCTCCCGCTCAATATTCTCCACGTTTTCGGGAGTTATGATGCTGGCTGGTTTCAGTTGCGTTTTTTCCTGGTCGGTGGCCAGGTGTGAACCGATGGCAAATAGCTTATGCTGAATGCTCAAGATGAAATCACGATCTGATTCATCCTGCAGATAGGTGTTCAACCATCCTAAATGAGAATTTAGTTCATCCACAGTTCCGTAAGCTTCCAGACGGATATGGGTCTTTGGAACGCGACTTCCGCCGACAAGACTGGTAGTTCCTTTATCTCCGGTCTTTGTATATACAAGGCTCTTTTTCATAATCTTCTCTTTACAGTTATTATAAGGTAAACGTACAAAGGTTCTTAGAAGTTGACAATATACTGCTGTTTTATCTTCGTTTTATCAAAAAATAGTAAACCGACGTCGTAGAGGTCGAAGGTGATGCCTACTCTTTCATCAGCCTGCAGCTTTTTCCAAAGTGCTTTCATCTCTTTGGAATAGCAGATGCCATGGACTACAAATACACTTTTAGGAGTGGTGCGATGTGCACAAACCCGGAAGACTTCTTCCAGTAAATCGGGATTCCGGTAGTCATTCAGATACAGAAAGTCGACTGAAGTGTCTGCATCCAGAAACAGTTCCGACAAGTCGGAAGCAAAGAGGTAGGAAGCCGATGGTTTAGCAGATTGTAAGTAGAGGGTTGTGGACGAAGGACGCCCAACTTCTATAATCGTAGCAGGCTGCACTTTGTTCACCAACCGGAACAGGAAACGGTTTACCTTTTGAGAACCTTTAGTCCACCCACGCTCTCTTATCATCTTTTTTTGTTCTTTTTTCAAAGAAGAATAGGAATAGTAAGGCATCTTCTCATAAATCACATCGGTAATCAGGCTAAAAGCAAAAGGGGAATGTACGCCATATCCGCAACGATAACGAAAGCGGGAAAGCCAGATAAAAGGTCTTTTTATACAGAGTAGAAGATTCATAAAACAATCATTCGTATTTTTATTCTCCCGACAAAGATATATTTTTTTATTGAAAAAGGGTCGGTTCCCATAAAGAACCGACCCTCATACTCATTTATTCCAAGTTACTACTGTAGTCTGAATGATACCGGTACAGTAAATTTCACTCGAACTTTCTTACCATTTTGCACTCCGGGAGTCCATTTCGGCATAGAACTTATCACGCGGATAGCTTCTTTATCCAAATAAGGATCAACCCCTCGCACAACTTCAGGATTGGAAATCGTTCCGTCTTTGTCTACAACAAACTGAACAATGACTTTTCCTTGTGAACCTGTTTCCTGCGAAATCGTTGGATATTTGATATTACTACTTAAATATTTCATTAAAGCAGCTGTACCTCCAATAAACTCCGGCATGACTTCAACACTTACGTGAATAATGTCTTCAACTACCGTTTCTGTTTCTACCACTGGGGGTATCCAAATAACGTCACGAACTGCATTCATATCCTCTGACACTGTAGAAACGTTATCCGTCACCTCCATATTGTTTTCCACTATTTCGAACAATTCTGTTACCTTAGTTTCGGGAGGAGGAGGCGGTTCCAGTTTCTCGTCTGGGAATGTGATTGGAACTAGCTCTGTTACAAAGATGGATTCATCATCTGGTGATAGTGCTGCAACTCTGACATCATGTTGTGTCCATTCGAACGAAACGAACATGAAGGCTAGCGCAACAACCAAACCCATCAACAACCAAGAACCCCGTTGATTCTCAATTGCAGCCTTTTTTGATTTCTTGGCTTCCATAAAAAATGTGTTTAAGTAATTAATAATAGAAAATATATAGTATATATACTACTTTTCGTTTTTCCTCTTAAGCATTACTTAAAGTGCTCTCTCGCTGCAATAAATATAATCTTTTTATGGATAGGTTGTTACGAGGTCTCTTGTTTATTTTATTCTTTTCTCTTCTTTTGGATAAAATTTATGAATAATTCGTTTGAGGTTATCAGGGTTCGGACAAAGACATTGAAGTACAGCAGGGTTGCTTTTATGGTATTCTGAAGCAAATGTGTTCGATGAAACGAGGTTTGTCACTACTATTTAATATATCGTTCCAAGTCTGCAAAGACCTGTTCTCCGAGCTGATCGATGGAATTAAAATAGTAAACGATTCGCTCTTTCTCAATTTCAGTCAACAACTCCAACATTTTCTGACTGTTGTCTCCTGTTGTTATATCGTCTTTCGCATTTTTGGCAATGTAGACCAATATGGGTTTATTGGAGGCCAGTGCTTCCCTATACTCTATCTCGGTCATCGACATATTAGTATTCTCATCGACATATCCATATCGTGTTCCGAATATACCAAGATAAATATCTGCTTTTTTCACTTCATCTGTTATCACAGAAGTGACTTTATTGGCATTAGCGCCCCAATTTTCCATGCAAATCGGAACCATCCTGCGCTTTATAATCCGATCAATGATTGCCTTACGATATTCTTTCATGTCTTCAAATGTTGAACTCAGGAAAACCGATTTAAAACTGCTATTAAGCGCATCCGTACATTCCACCTCTTTTATCTCTCGCATGCACGAGTATCTGATTTTATTGTTCTCATCGAGTTGATAGTGCAATGTCTTGATCTGTTCATTATCATTTTTCTCAATGGCCTCGATAAGTTTCATCTCGAAGTTCATTCGCTGCTCTTCGAGTTTTATCAGATAACTATTCAAATGATTCAACCGCATTGATTTCGTATCCCACTGTTTGGCATGGACTTCTGTTTCAGCCGGATTCACTTCGGCTATATCAACCCCCGAAGTGAACATTCTACGATAAAATTGCTCGAAGAAAACAATATAATCAATCGCTGTCCTCCTGCCATAACGATCCATCAGATAGATATAAATTTCTAATTCTTCATCGGAGTTGGACAGGAACTCTGAAATAGCCATTGACATAAAGTGAGCAACGTCTTCCAGGCTATATCGCGCAGCTCCAGTACCTATTGCAGGAAAAGCAATGCTCTTCAATCCCAGAACGGACAATACATTCAAGCTCTTTTTAATAATACTGTTAATGGATTTCTCTACTGTAAATTCGTCTTTTTGAGACCAGTCTATCGTTATCGCATGGAACACATATTTTGCTTCCAACTTCCCTGCTGATGTAACTATCACATCCCCCATCTGGCAAGGAACGTTTTTCCGGGCATCTCTCGCTATCACATCTCCACCTGCTCTAAGGATAGATGCAGAAACTCCTCCACCCATTGAAAGATAAGCATCATCAGAACTAACAATAACATCCGTCACTGCCGAAGTAAGATCTCCGAATTTGATTATCAATCTTGACTTACCAAACTGGTAGGCTTTTTCATCGTTCATGTTCACTCATACTTTACAAAGGTTATTACCAATCTTTTAAAAGAGTCTCTTGGTTTTAGAAGAAATCAGGAGTTCAATTATAAAAGCAAAAGTAAAAAATCTAAGTGAGCTATCCAAGTAATTGAGTTTAAAACTAGAATTCAGAAAGCTCACTCATATTCAGGATCTCCATACGAAAAAGTTCCGAACAATCTTTTCCATCATACCAAAAATTCTTTTCTTCGGATATCAGGCGCAAAGCATACGTACGTACCGATTCAAATTCTTTTTCAAAACCAAATAATAACAAAGAAGAAGCGCATTTATACAAACGAATAGGCCAGTCCGCCCAATCCTGAAAAAGATCCGGATTATCCACCATCTTGTGATCTTTCAATTTCCATCCCCACGATAACAGAAGTAATTCCACTCCGCGCAGATAACGACGTACAAAAATCGAATCCTTTTTCAATAGATTGACTTCATAATCATAGACCGTATAGGCTTCCCCATACGAACTTGGCTGGTTATATGGAAACATCCACCAATCATAATGATGACGGTGGAATTCATTCCATTTACCTGATGCAGCCCAGCATTCAAAGTTATAAAGTTGTTCCCGTTGTTTGCGCTTCAATTCTTCCAAACCTACAAAATCCGGGCTATCATTTCGTTTCATAACATTTCTATTCTTCTTTCAAAGCAGCATAGAAGCGTTGCCGGGCCTGGTACAATGTTGAAACGGCGACCGGAACCAGATCTTCCATCTTGTGTTCTTTATCCAACAAATTCTCAAAACATACCCACACACTATCGTTACTGATAACGAGTTTGGCAACTTTCATCGAATTGTTGACATTGTTGATAGCACGCAACACTTCCAGTTCATTTTCTTCACTCACATCATAGATATTCGGAATCAACAGATTGAAGAAACTTTCATCATTTTCGTCCTCCATATAAACATAGTTTGTCATCTGGAATTTAAACGAGATGCCAAAGTTTTCCATTACAGGAACTAAGCCTTCATTTTTCAGCGCTTCAAAAACTTTTTCTACTGTTTTCATCATTCTAATTACTTAAGTTGAACATTTTATTTATAGGCAGCAAAACCAATCCTCCTCCGTTCCTCTATCCTGCCCGATTCCAGTCTGGCATACATAGACTCGTAAACTTCGATCTGCTCCTTATTCACAGATTGTCTGGCCTTTCCTATTTCATCCATCAAGAGTTCCTGTGAAATTGGAATATCTTTCATGGCTGCTGTCAACGCCGTTTCATTAACTATAAACGTGATATCACTGGCTACATACCCCGCAGTCTTATCTGCTAATATTTCGCAATCGATAGTTTCCTCACACCATCTATCTCTCAGTTGAAAGACAAACAACGATTTTCTAGCTTCCTTATCGGGCAATGGAATATAGATTAGCTTATCTATTCTACCGGTACGAAGCACAGCCGGGTCAATCCTGTCGGGACGGTTGGAAGTTCCTATCACAAATATTCCTCTTTCCGCACAGTTGTTGAGTTGGCTTAAAAATTCATTTACTTCTCCGGATTGCCCTATATTATCCATCCTCGAGCGGTCTGGTACCATTGCATCAAATTCATCGAAGCAAATCACAGTCGGTGCCTTCTTTTCAGCTTCATCAAATAATTCGGCTATCTTACCTTGCGTGCCATGAATATAGATAGAACCAAGATCGGACGCTTTTACCATCATGAAATTCAAACCGGACTCTTGAGCGAATTTCTCTGCAATATATGTCTTTCCGCATCCCGGAGGACCATACAGTAATGCACCATTCGGTATTTTCAGTTTGTATCTTTCTACTTTCTCTTTATTCTTGAGCAAGAACAATATATCCTTATAGAATATCTGTTTCACCTCCTCCATTCCGGCCACATCTGCAAATCCGTTTCCTGTCTGCTTTTTTATCTTTTCATCCCAAGAAGAGGCGTTTTCGTGCTCTACTGGTATCGGGGACGTCTTTTCAACGACCGCTATCTCTCCGTCAATCCCTTTTTTAAAGGCTTCCACATTATAATATCTTTTTTCATAATCCAATGCCAGTACTTTTTTCAGCGTGTTTTGCTGTTCATCGGTTAGCATCAATTCTTCCGGGAACAGGAGTTCTGCTTCACGAGCTTTTTTGACTATTTTCTTATAAAGCCTGGTATCGCAGGAACAATCCGGCAGTTCTGTCTGCCAAGGAGCTTTTCCTGTCAGCATCTCATACAACAAGGCACCTACGGAAAATAAATCAGACTGTTCATCATACATCCCCGTATAAGTTTCCGGTGCACGATACCATGGATTCAAGTCATCGGTAGGGAAAGAGGCTACTCCACTTCTTCGATAAGATAAATGTCCGGTACCAATGATATATACTTTGGTCTCGTGTTCTCTACTTTCATAAAGCAATATGTTACGAGGCGTCATATCATTATGGATAATTGCCCGTTCTTGCCGATGCAGACAAGACAATCCATTCAACACTTGGTGAATAATGGGCATTGCCTCATCCCAAGAGTAACGTTTTCCTTCAGCCAATAAATCGGAGAGACGCTTGCTTTCTATATATTCACGAACCAAGCAATGGTATTCTTTCCCATCCAATAATACAGTATCATACAAATGTATAGGGGCAAACCAATGATACATTTCGTTTCGGATATTCCCCTCCATTAAAGTACCACCTTCTGACAATTGCCTGGATGGAAATTCCATCACATCATACAATTTCAACAAAACTTTCTTATGCTCTTCCTGTACACTGGTAGCCAGATAAGTTTGCTCATATCCGTACATTGATTTCAAGAATGCATCTACTCGAAAATCATGAATCTGTTGTCCTACATTTAATGCACTCATATCCTTAGTTATTTAGTCGGTTCTTATTCGTTTTATATAAGAGAGTACATAAGGATCAAGAATCTATCAATATCTCAATTTAATTATTAGATATGCGAATCTATAATCGAATTAGAATAAAATTACACGGAAAGGGACTAAATGGAAATTTACCATTCTATTGTTTTATTATTCAATTCTTCTATTCACATTCTTCACAGAATGCTAAACTGTTTATTTATAAAAACTTCCTGTGAACAATCGTACTATTCTACAATTTCACACCCTTCACAGAATACACATTTCCCAGCATTCGATGTTGCTTGAAGCTACCTTTTCATCAGGCATTTGGCGTATCGATAGATGGTCGACTAAAGTTGTCCGTGTAGTCAACAATAGTTGTCCATATAGCCGACTAGAGTCAGCTACCTAGCCAACACCAGTCAGCTGTATCAATTGGTTCCAATCATTCTTTGACATAGTAACGGCTTATGCATGATAATAGAAGTGCCGAAAGATGTTTTACAGTCTTCATTGTGAAGGATTGTGAGACAGCGTTTCCTAGGTGTTGGTTCACAACAAACAGCTGTTGGATATAGACTTATTTTCCTGTGAAGAATATGAATGGAAGATTTGAACAATAAGTGGGTTATTATACATAGTACAAGCTTTCTTTAAAAAGATAAAAGCTCTATTATTTGACTCTATAGAGACAGGATGTTTGTAATCTATTCCCTTCTGTGTATGAACCTGCGCTATAACTCTCAATACTATGAAGATAGTAAAAGCGATGGCTTAATAAAACCATCGCTTTTAACTCCTTACAATGCCTGCCCACATTCCGAACAAAACTTTGCACCTTTGATATTCCGATATCCGCAATTCGTACAGAATACCATACCGTTAATATCCAAATCCAGAGTTGTAAAAGAATTCCGATTTCTTAGTACCTCTTCAGCTATTTCGAGTGCCTTATCATCAAGTTTGGACTGTTGCACCATCCCCCAAATTTGCGTGATAAGTACCGGCCAGAAGAATAGCATAGAAATGATAGTAGGAATAGCTTGTTGCCCAAAGATCCCTATCCCAGCTTCAAACGCTATTGCATTGTCTTTAGGTATCAAGCTGACTTTCAATGCAGACTTCAAACCAAGTACAGCTTTAAATAAACCGCCCTTTGATATAGAAATATCAACACCACCACTTAATAAATTATCTATTTGTACCTCAAACTGCTCAGCCGCAAATTCTGTTTTTATTTGTTCAGCAATAACAGGAATCAAAGAAGGATTACCTTGAAGTATCTTTTTTGTTGCAAATGTTCCCATAATTCTATTTTTTAAAAGTGTAATGACTGTAATGCATGATATTGACTCGTTGTAAATAACACACCAGCTTCAACAAGCAGTTCTTTAATTTCACGCTGTTGCTCTTCCGTATAGTTCTTTTCCATAGATTTCAATATAGAAACAATTCTTTCAGCCTGCTCCTTGATCTCCTGTTCAGTAACTATACCATCTTCCATAATCTTCTTGAATGTGGGCTGATTCATGACCGCCTCGTCTAAATTCAACATTCCCTGTTCATTAAAAAACATAAGCTATTATATTTAAAGTTTATTTCCACAATACTTGCAATAAGTCCATTCATCCGCTATCGATTGCTTGCAATTCGAACATGTCTTGCCTGATTTATCTGCCGAAAGATGATCTACGATAGTCTTATATTGGGAACTTTTCCCCCATTTCAAGATTTCCTTAACCCGTACGGCCGAGAACGGATGATTCTGATTCATTATAGCTGCGACTTGCAATGTTTTATTCCATAATCCGTCATTACGAATAGCCTCATATTGGTCTGCCTGTTTTGCCCACTCCTCCAGATCAATATTCTTTGTTATAGAAGTCGGACCTCCAGATAGACGGGCCATCGTGCTTGCCACTATGGCCGGAGTAGTCACGATACTGGCAGCTCTGTCACAAGACAACTCACTCTTACGTTCCCAATACAAAATCGCATATTGGAGGGGAACTCCCAAACTTCCCAAAACGCCCAGAGAATCCAGACCATCCATCACATAATGAGCTATAGAATGATACAAGACATGATGACAAAGGATATGCCCACATTCATGGGCAATCACTGCATCCAACTCCTCTTCGGTCATCATATCAACCAAGCCGGAAGTGATAGTTATAAAAATCTTTGTATCTCCAAAGGTCCATGCATTAGGATTAGGATCCATAGAAAGATAAAACTCCGGTTGCTCAATACCCAACTTCTTACAAATCGGTGGCAGACGGTTGTACAGTTTCGGCAATTGACTCGGTGATAAACGAATTGCAGATGCCATATTAACGCCATATTGCAGTTGTTCCAATCCCATTGACATTAACTTTTTCACTAGGGTCGGGAATCCGGGAATACTTTCCAACTGCCTCAATGCAGCTGCATCCTCAGGATGGATAAAATCTGTTGCTTTAATCATGGTTACTAATATCTATAGTTTTATTACTTTATTGTTGTGAGTGCTTTTCGGCTTTATCTAAATAGCCATAGTTCATATTTCAATTTACCACATTCATTGCATACGATACAAATATACGTTATTAAAAAACGCACAGAAAGTATCCAAATGAACAAATATATTCAAATGGACAAAAAGCAGGATTATACTTCTTAAAAAAGTGTTTATCCTGCATTTTTTATTTGCTACTACTATTTATACTCAGAAACTCGGATATTTTTCTTTGAGCTTCCTCAAAAAAGGAGGAGTAATCTGTAAATTTTCCACAGCGTTAAAGGGAGGAAGCAAGACACAATTATTCTCCTTTATCAGCACCAAATAACTTATATTCAAAATAAAAGATTGACTGATTTGTGTCAAAAAAGGATGATAGTTTAATATCATTTGTGAGTTTACACTCCTTTTCAGTTTTAAAACATGCCCATCATACAACATGGCTTCCCATTGTCTTCCTTTTGAATTATAGCGAAAATACCCGATCTCTCCTAAACGAATTAATTGTAAATTTCCTGTTGCAGTCGTACATAAAAAGATATCGTTCTGATCCCCGACTACAGAAGAAATCCGTATAGCAGCAAATTCACTGCCTGAAATAAAATTTCTCAATATTTTTTCCCGTTGACTACGATTATTCGTTTCCATAATATACTTCTATTTTTTTATATTTTCTGCTCCCAAACAACTACACTCAATACAAATCAACCGCTTCATTATGAATAACAGTTCCCTTCTTGTCTATTACTCCGCATTTACCCGACATATCGTACATGCTACTATAGACATCACCCTGATATTCGGAACTCTTACGCGCTGCGTAAAATTCAACACTCACAAGAATACTTACCCAGCATAAACATAACACTGCAATAAGACCAAGAACTCGCCCAAATGTAATTTTCTTTAATGTTTTCATTGTTTCATGTATTATTTTCATTACCCTTAAAAGATATTTATCTCTTTATGAAATATCAATCTTTGTCTCTTCACCATTTATATTGATATAGATGAAGAGTAAGAAGTAAATCTAACACTGCAGATAAAAAACTTTTCTATTGATAGATTACAGACTGATACTTCATCTATATTAGAAAACAGCTAAAAACAAGAATTATTAATCTCATCATTTTAGATGGTTATGAATAAGAATATAAAAGAAATGGGAGACGGCTTCTATATCGTGACTGAAGAGGGAAGCAACGGAATGGGCGGTTTTTGCTGCCATAATGTTGAACTCCGTAAACACGACGATCCATCTTTTTGCGCAGAAATACTTCGCAATCAACAATTCGTGAATTTCCCAGGACTGGCTCATGGGAAATGGGAAAAAGATATCACGATGGAGCATGTCATTAAAGAAAACAGATTCGCTAGTTTTATCTATCCATTTGTTGATGATAGAGCCGTATTCAGTTGGACAGTACAGCCTGACGGAAGATACTGGGCGGATGAAGATGGCTATGGAATGACAGATGACAATCAAGTGACCCTATACGCACTTTTTAATAAGGAAGGGCGTTTTATTACGTTATTTTCCGATCAGGTTCCTGAGCAAATTAAATAGATGCCACCCTATCCCTATATATGAATGCTCTAAAGAAGGATAAGGACACCTCTTTAGAGCTTATTTGATACTGTCCACTATTAGATAGATATAACTACCGTTACTTTTTTGCTTGTAGTTTCTCTTTAACTTCATATTCTTCATTATCTCATAAAAAAATCGCTCCACCTAAGTTGAATATATGTTTTCACCTTAAATAGAGAACATACATCCAACTTTAGTAGAACGAAAACTAAAATGTAGATTAAATAAATATTTATGAAAGAACAGGAAATAAACATAGCCTCATAACAGACAATCTTTTATAATCATCCATATGATAAGTTTAGCTTAAATTCACAGTACTTATTTTGCTTTTTTCTTTTTCTTAGCGTTATCCTTCTTACGCATATCCTGATACTTCTTATATTGTTCATCGGTCAGAATGCTTTTTATTTTAGCATCGACTTCCTTCTTTTTCTTTTGCATTTCTTCTCGTGAAGGTTTTTCATCCGATTTATTTTTTGCAGGTTTCATCTCTTCCATTGCAGCTTTAAAATCTTTGGCCTGCTTTTCATTCAGTCCCAAATCGGTAACCATTTTTTCTATGCGTTTCTCTCTATCAGCTTTTCCTTTCTGATGATTTTGAGCCATACATACAGTTGAGCCAATCAATAGTGCAACTGCCAAACTTAAAATTTGCTTTCTCATAATTCTAAATATCATATTAAGTGAGTAATGTATGTTAGACCTCACAAAAGTTTGAAAGTTAATTCTACGATGAAAAGAAAATCTGCTTTTTTACATTATTTATTGTTTCTCCACATTATAAATATTCAGCAGGATATGAGTGTCATTCAATTATTTCCATTACTCTTCCCTACCTCCTCCTAGTGCCTGATACAGATTGATTATTCCTTGTATCTCCTGAAATCGGTTACTCACTTGTGTCAACTGTGCTGTCAGTAGAGTTTGCTGGGCGGTGAGGACTTCAAGATAAGTGGAATTTCCATGTTGCATAAGCAGCTGTGTGCTGGTAACAGCCGTTTGTAGAGAAGAAATCTGACGCTGGTAAAGATCGGACTTATCCCGGGCCGTTTGATTTTGCTTCAAAGCGTTGTTCACTTCAGCACCGGCATTGAGTAGGGTCTGCGTGAAAGACAACTTCGCTTCTTCCTGTTGCGCTTTAGCTATTTTTAGACGGGCTATATTCTGCCCCTTATTAAATAAGGGCTGCGTTAGGGAGCCAACAGCTGACAGCAACAACTTACCCGGATTCATAACCACCTCACCTACTCCATTTGTCCACCCGGCAGAACCGCTGAGGGTGATGGATGGATAAAAGGCAGAGCGTGCCTCATTAGTCGTGTAAAAGGCTTGCGCTAAAGCCAATTCTGATGATCTGACATCAGGACGATTAGCAAGAAGTTGTAAAGGGATACCTACGGATAAATCCTGTGGCAAAACCTGTCCGTCCAGTGTGCCACGACGGATAAATTGCGGAGTTTCTCCCAGCATCAGACAAAGACTGTTTTCCGCCTGCCTGATTTGTTCCTTTAGATCCAAAACAGTGGTACAGATGGAATAGTAGGTGGCTTCGGTTTGTGCCAAACCTGCTTCGTTACCTTGACCGGCATTCTTCAAAGCTTGCATAACGCGTACACTTTCTTTCCATTTTACTTCTGTTTCCTCGGAGATGGCCAATTGAGCATCCAGCATTAAAAGTGTGTAATAGGTATTCGCCAGATTGGCTATCAACTGCGTCTTAACAGCGAGTTCATATTCCTGACTTTGAATATAAAGAGCTTTAGCACGACGGTTGGCATTCGTCAGCCGACCGAAGATATCAATTTCCCAAGAGGAAGTAATAGGCAGGGAATAGCTCTGTCCAGCTTTCCCCTTATCGAAACTACTTACAGTGCCCTGCGGTGAAAAAGCGAATGAGGGCAGATAAGCCAGGCGGGCCGAACTAAGCGAAGCACGGGCTTCTTCCACTCGCCAGTGAGCGGACTGTAAATCTATGTTATTCCGCAACCCCTGCTCAATGAGGAATTGCAGATGAGAATCGACGAACAATTGACGCCAATTCAACTTGGCAATATTATGAATTGTATCAGAAACCGTTTCCGCCGCCCCAAAAAGATCTTCGGGGACGGTCGTTGCCAGTTGATATTTTGTATAGATGCCGCAACTACTCAGCATGAGCGTCGTTATGGCAAGGGTGATGATATTTCTTTTCATTTCTTCTTATTCTCCAAATATTGTTTTCTTTCTTCATCGGCTTTCTCCACCTCTTCCTTTATCTGCCAGTCGGCAACAGTGGCATCAAACTGTATCGGTCGCACTTTCTCCTGTATTGCCTGGAAGACAATAAACATAGCCGGCACAATGAATAACAGTGCCAATGTACCCACCAGCATACCGCCTACCACACCCGTACCGAGTGAACTGTTTCCGTTGGCTCCTACGCCAGATGCTAACATCAGAGGTACCATACCGAAAATCATAGTCAGCGCTGTCATAAGAATAGGACGCAAACGATCTTTAGCAGCAATAAGCGCAGCAGACGTCAGGCTCATACCGGCACGACGGCGCTCGGTAGCATATTCGGTGAGCAGAATAGCTGTTTTTGCCAACAGACCGATAAGCATGATAAGTCCCGTTTGCAGATAGATATTATTTTCCAATCCAAGCAATTTGGCAAAGAGGAAGCTACCCATCAATCCGGCCGGAACACTAAGCAGGACGGCAAACGGAACGAAGAAACTCTCATAAAGCGCACTCAATAGCAGATAAACCATCAATAGGCAGATAGCAAAGATCACGATGGTGGTATTACTCTGATTGCTCTCCTCTCGCGCCAGTCCGCCAAAATCGAAATCATAGTTGGCGGGAAGCACACGGGCAGCAGTTTCCTGTACGGCACGGATGGCTTCACCCGAACTGTACCCTTCGGCAGGCATGGCATTGAGTGCAATGGAGTTATACATATTAAAACGGTTCAGGCTCTCGGCTCCATATACTTTGGTCAGTGTGACGAACTGACTCAACGGTGCCATCTCTCCATTGCTCAAGCGAACAAAATGACGGTTGAGCGAAGCCTCATCCAAACGATAATTCGGATCAGCTTGCACCATCACACGATAGACGCGCGAAAAGCGGTTAAAGTTACTGACATAGCTACCTCCATAATATCCCCCCAAGGTAGAAAGTACCTCATCAGGCATGATTCCGGCACGCAGACACTTAGCAGCATCCACATCGACCTGCCACTGGGGATAGTTGATTTCGAAAGATGAAAAAGCCATTGCCAGTTCAGGCCGCTGATTCAACGAGTCGATAAACTGGCGGGTGATGCCGAAAAACTCGGTGAGATCACCTCCGGCCTTGTCCTGCATTTGGATATCGAGCGCATTACCCATATCATAACCAGGTATCATACCCGGAGCCATGGCAAAAACTGTGGCATCCTTGATATCTCCGGTACGAGCATAAATCTGTCCGATTACTGCCTGCACGTGATCTTCTTCCTCCGGTCGTTCATCCCACGGAGTAAGGCGAACAAAGAAAATACCGGAAGAATTACCCGCACCACCCATTGACCAACCGGTCACTTTGAGTACCTGTTTCACCTGTGGGATTTGCTGAATACGTTCTTCTACACGGTTCATAATGCCATCGGTAGCATAGAGTGAGTTACCCGGCGCAGTGGATACGGCAACAAACACCAGTCCCTGATCTTCATCGGGCACAAGGCCTGTTTTGGTGCTGTTCATCAACAAGGCAAGGATTACGACTGTCCCGGCAACAAAGGCACCTGTCAACCATTTGCGACGGATAAAGAAGAGAACTCCTTTTTTATACCGCTCTGACAATGATTCGAACGCAGTGTTGAACGCACGGCGGAAACGGGCTGCGAAGTTTTGCTTCTGTGTGCCGTCCTCATTGGTATAGGGTCGCAGAATCAAGGCGCAGAGGGCAGGACTTAATGTCAATGCATTGATGGTAGAAATACCTACCGCCACAGCCATTGTCAGACCGAACTGCGTATAGAATGTACCCGAAGTCCCACTCATGAAAGACACCGGAATAAATACCGCCATAAACACCAGTGAAGTGGTAACGATAGCACCCGACAGTCCTTTCATTGCATCCACACTGGCCATATAGGGCGAACGGTAGCCGGAATCGAACTTGGATTGCACTGCCTCGACCACAATAATGGCATCATCCACCACTGTACCAATGACCAGCACTAATGCGAAAAGCGTAATCAAATTGATACTGAATCCTACCAACGCCATGAAAGCGAAAGTTCCGATAAGAGAAACAAAAATACCCACCAGCGGAATAAGTGTAGAACGAATATCCTGTAAGAAAACATATACCACAAGGATTACCAGCAGAATCGCTTCAATCAGTGTCTTCAATACCTCATGGATAGAGGCGAAGAGAAATTCGTTAGTACTCATCAGCTGGGTTATTTCCGCCCCTTTGGGGAGACGTTTGGAAGCGTCTGCCAGAAAAGCGTCAATCTCACGATTAATCTCTGTGGCATTAGAACCGGCAGTCTGATAAACCATACATGACACACCGGGTTTACCATTGAAACTACCTTGATAAGAATACGATTCTTGTCCGAGACTGATGTTGGCAATCTCTTTTAAACGAAGTACCTCACCATTCTTAGTGCTGCGGATCACGATCTCTCCAAATTCTTCGGGAGTCATCAATCGACCGCGGTATTTCATGGTATACGCTTTAGCTTCCTTGGAATTCTCACCAATGGAGCCTGTTGCAGCTTCAATGTTTTGTGAGGCCAGTGCAGCAGTCACGTCGGAAGGAATCAGCTTGTACTGTGCCATGACATCAGGTTTAAGCCATACGCGCATGGAATAGACACCACCCATCACCTGCACATCTCCCACTCCGGAAATACGCAAGATGGCAGGTTTCAAGTTAATATTGATATAGTTCGAGAGAAAGTTCTCGTCTAATGAGCTATCGGGACTATGCAAGGTAAATATCTGGAGCATACCGTTCTGTCGCTTGTTGACACTGACACCCACACGGGTCACTTCCGCAGGAAGTTGTCCGGCAGCTTTTGACACACGGTTCTGTACATTGACAGCGGCCATGTCCGGATTGGTACCTTGCTTAAAGTAAATAGTTATTTCGGCTGAACCGGCATTGGAAGCACTGGAAGTCATATAAGTCATGTCTTCCACACCATTGATGGCTTCCTCCAACGGAGCGATGACACTCTTCTGCACCGTTTCAGCACTGGCACCGTCGTATGCAGTGTACACCTGAACAGTAGGCGGGGCAATATCAGGATATTGCTCCACGGGTAGGGTGAATAACCCGATAATCCCCACCACTACAATCACAATGGAAAGGACGGCGGAGAGCACGGGGCGTTCTATAAATATTCGTAAGTTCATTGTTTTTTCAATTTTGAGTTAGTTACTTCTTCTTTGTTATCGGCATTCCATCCTGTAGTAGTCCGACACCTTCTGTCACGATTTCATCCCCTACGGAAAGTCCGTTCGTCACGATGTAATCCTGTCCACCGTCCACACGCTCCACACTTATTTGGGTAGAATGCGTTTTGCCATCCACTACCTTATAGACAAAGACCTTGTCCTGCACTTCGTAAGTTGCTGCACGAGGAATGATGATACCGTCTTTGTAGACCGATGGAACCACCACATTTCCCGAGCTTCCACTATGCAGCAGTCCGTTCTTGTTGGGGAATGCTGCCCGTACACTGACGGTTCCTGTCGAAGCATCCACTACTCCGCTGATAGTTGCTATGGTACCTTTTTCTTCGTAGGTAGTCCGGTCATTCAACACCAGTTCGATGGTAGGCATCGACTGCAAAGCCTTCTCTTTAGAACCATATTGGCGAATGAGTCCTAAGAGTTGATTTTCCGTCATTGAGAAGTAAACATACATGTCCGAGTTGTCTGATACAGTAGTCAGTGGCTGTGCCATTCCGGCACTAACAAGTGTACCAACGCGATAGGGAAGTGTACCGATCACTCCATCCGAGGGACTTTTCACTTCGGTGTAGGAAAGGTCATTGGCAGCACTCAGCTCCTGCGCTTTGGCTTGTGCACGTTCGGCTTTTGCCATCAACAGATTATTCTCGGCCGTTTTCAATTCATAAGCCGAAATGACGTTTTGAGCAAAGAGTTCTTTCTTGCTATCGTAAGTCAGTTGTGCCGTAGCCAATGTTGCATCGGCTGCTTCCATATTCGCCCGGGCTGTGGCCAAAGCTGCCTGATAGGGAACTTGGTCGATGATGAAAAGCACTTGTCCACGTTTCACCGCCTGTCCCTCATTTACACACAATCGGGTGATGGTTCCCGTCACCTGCGGAAAGATAGCAATATCCTGCTTACCCTGGATAGCCGCCGGGTATTGGGTAGAAAGAGTTTTATTGACTGGTGCCACCTGCATCATCGCATATTCCGATACAGACTGCGAATATTCTCCTCCTCCGTTCTTGCATCCGGCAAGAGTAAGGAGTGTTGTCAGCATGAAGATTTGCCACATTTTGTTTGTTTCCATTTTCATAAAATTCAATGTATTATAGTGATTGATTAGTTCTCACAAGAGCGGTGCAAAAGTAGGTGTCAGCGCCCGCTCCCACAATGTAATTCTGGTCAAAGCCGGATTTTTGGGGGACGAAACCGCAGAGATAAGTGGTGAAACGGAATGAATGAAGCCAAATACCTATCCCCTCCATATAAAGTTGTGATGAAGATGTAATGCTATTTGGTATTATTTACTACTTTTGCCCAAACAAAGATAAGAGTCCATCCTAATAAATAGACTTGCATTTCAGACTTGATTACGCAGTTATGATAAGAAAACGTATTTATCTCACAGCCGCAATATCCCTGCTTGTAGTAAGCTTTTCCGCTTACTACCTCTATCGCGTGAACCGCTCCGCACGCAGCCGCCTGGAGTATGCCAACAGACTCATTGAAGTGAATCCACGAAAAGCACTGGCAGATGTGGAACAGATAAACCGTACTTTCTTGAGCGAAAGGAACTATATGATGTGCGATTTAGTAAAAGCCGGTGCTCTCATCGGCATACAGGAATATCTTGTGCCGGATTCACTACTTAACATCGTCAGTCCTTACTTCAAATATAAAGCGGACTCACTACACCTGACTGAAATATATTACTACCGGGGCGAGATAGCCCGTCACTCTAATTTCCTGCTTGAAGCCGTAGAATATTTCACCCTCTGCACACAATACAACAACGATGTGTACGATCTTCGCGAACTAAACTTCTACCTCAACAACTTCAAAGGGCAGGTTTACCACACTAAACACATGATGAAAGAAGAGAAAGAGGCCAAACTCGCCGCCCTCTCTCTGGCCAGGGAACTAAACAATCCCTCTCTCATTGCCGAAGCCTACTCTGAACTCACCCACTATTACGCCCGGACAAATGATGGCGATGAGAGTATTCCTCTGCTCAAAACTGCTTCTATGAAAGGTTACTCCGGCTCCTTGCAAGCCCGGTTATTATTCCTCCTCAGCGAAAAATATGCCGACAAGCACATGCCTGACTCCGCTCGTATCTATGCTCTGCAAATCCCGCATTTATATCAGGACTCAGTCGACTATCTGCTCGGCAAGATACATTCCGATCTTCAACAAATCGATTCCGCTCGTTTTTACCTAAACCGAAGCAGTCAGAGCAACAACCCCTTCATCTGCCTGAAAGTCTATCGCCAGTTGACAGATCTGAATATACGTACCGGTTCTCTCAATGGTGTATCAGACTGCTTGGAAAGACTGACGCATTATCAAGCACAGATAGACAGCATCGCTTATAACGAGGACCTTGCTCAAATTGAGAATGTGGATAAACTTCGAAAAACGATCCGTGACTCCGAAGTCGCAGAGGCAGAATACTACCGGTATTGGGTCTTCTATTGCTGGATTATTGTCATTGCTTTTAACGTCATCCTCATTCTAATGTCTATCTCCATCATTCTGCAAAAGAAGAAAAAAAAACTGCAATTGAAACGTCAGCAATCACGCCTTGACGCGCTGAAGATGCAGATAGACCCGCATTTTATATTCAATAATCTCAGCATCCTGCTCGACCTGGTAGAGACGGGAGATGCCACAGCTCCCATCTACATCAAATGTCTCTCCAAAGTTTACCGGCATATCGTAGCTAATGTCGATAAAAATCTTTCATCCGTTGCCGATGAATTATCCAGTCTGGAGGCTTATATCTTCCTACTCAAAATACGGTTTGAGGATGCCATACAGGTAGAAGTACAAGTTCAGGACGCTATCCGCGAGAGACAGATCCCTCCCATTGTATTGCAGATGTTACTGGAGAATGCTATCAAGCACAATCAAGTGTCGGAAGAAGCACCGCTATTCATCCGGGTATATTCCGACGGGGATAAATTGGTAGTGGAAAACAACTGCAAACCTCTTACTCCGAACTCTTCCACCCACCACATCGGGCTGCGAAATATCAAAGAGCGGTATCAGCTCACTGGTGCTCCCGCCCCTGAAATCTATCAGGATGAACACATCTATCGTGTCACCCTTTCAACGCTTTAAACGAAATAATAAATTCCATGAAAGTTCTGATTATAGAAGACGAAAACCACAGTGCCGAACGCCTGCAACGTTACATCTGTGCACTGCACCCTGATTACGAAATTTCCGGCATCACCAAAAGTATTGTCCAAAGCATAGATTTCCTCCAACGGGAGCAGCCGGATCTGATATTCTCCGATATCCGCCTACAGGATGGATTAAGTTTCGACATTTTCCGCCAAGTGAAGATAGTCTCGCCCATCATTTTCACCACTGCCTATGACCAGTATGCTATACAGGCATTTAAATTCAATAGTATCGACTATTTGCTGAAGCCTATCGACTCGGATGAATTGGAAGCAGCTATACAAAAAGCGATAGAAAGAATATCCCCCTCATCTCCGACTACCACTGCCCCGAACCTGGAACAGCTATTGGAATACCTGAGTGGGGCTATTCCCACCCCTCATTATCGGGAAAGATTTCTGGTATCCCGCAGAGATGAATATATCACTATCGAAGTCCAAAACGTCTGTTTCATCCACTCTCAACAGAACATAACCCGCCTTTATCTGACGGATGGCACCTCTGCCACCATTCCTTCCACATTGGACCAACTGGAAAAGGAAATGAATCCTGCTTCTTTCTTCCGTGCAAACCGTCAGCATATGATACAGGTGGGACACATTAAGAAAGTCAGCAACTGGTTCAATTATAAATTAAAGGTAGAAATGAATGGGTATCCGCAGGAGGAAATTTTGATAAGCCGGGAGAAAGCTGCCACATTCAAGAAATGGCTGGACAAATAACGACTGACTAGCTCTATAATCAATGATTTGCTGGGGTGTCATACCCAAGTTCAGGACACCCTGCAAACACTGGCAGTACATAGTACAACAACACGCTACACAACTACAACCTATAAAAGTAATAATCCGGAATTATTCTATTAATGAAAAGTCCGAAAGACCACTAATCATAGTAATAAAATACCGGTACTTTTTTCTTTAATGCGGGGATGTATATTTCATCCTGCTTTATCAGATCATCCACGAAAGTGATATCAAAACCCGTTACTTTATTCTTGTATTTACCATCAGTCGCCAGAAATACAGAAAAAGAATTCCGGGTTACTCCGCGAGTCACCGCCACATGAAGAGTTTCTACTTTTGTATCGGCTTCGTTATAGATATATTTCTTGCTTGTGGGATATTCATCTATCTGAGACGGTTCTTTATAAATCCTTTCTACATCTTCCAATGTTGATTTTCCACTTTCAATATTTCCGGGCAGTGCAAAACTTATAATTCCCTTATCCTCATACGCAATATCCGATCTCAAGGAAAAAATAATGCTTTCACGGATCGTCAAGCCCTCCTCTGTGGGATTGATAAAAATAGCATCTATTTTTTGCCCTTTCTGATTGACAAGAGTGACTTCCATATACCCGCCCATTGTGACTTGTTGTATTCCAGCATCTTTATATTCGAGGTTCCAGCCCGCCTTTTCCATGTCTGCAAGAGTACATGGCAAAAAGACTTCATGATTGTCTATCATCAACTTGAATGTCTCCACCGATGTCTCCTCGTTTTTCTTCTGGGCGTGGATACAACTACTAAATCCCCAATATAGCAGGCTCATTATCAAATATATCTTTAGTTTCATAATCCTATGTTCTGATGTGTGCTGACAAAGATTTGCCAATGAAATATGTCGTTCAAAATACTTATTATGCGCGCTCAGCATATAAATCCACATTTATATTCCATTCGCCGTCGTCTTTTACAGTTACATTCTGCCAATGGAATTTACGCTCCTCAATTTTAACGAAAACCCATTTCTTTCTTTTATCGTCCATATTCGTAAGAACGATCATATCATCCTGCTTCCTTGCTTCAAGTCGCATAATTTTCCCTGTATAACAGTAGACAATATCCCAAGCATGTGTATCCGGATTGTAGATACGAAGTGTTGTTCCGTACTCAGTGAGAGGATGAGGGGTTTCATTTTTTATATCCCGCGAAGGCAAAATAATAACATCTTGTACTGCCATACCTTCAAGAACCCATGAAAAATGCCATTCTCCTTTAGTAGAACAGGACATGTTGTGGTCAATATAATCGAAATTCCAGCTACCAATCAGTTTCCCGAAATAATTAAATTCTTCGGGCAGTTCCACACTCTTGCCATTACTTGTCAACGCATCTACAAATGACAACACAATTTGCTTATTTTCCATATTAATAATATGAATTGATTTTAAAGCTCTACAGAAAAGACATTAGCAAAAAATATACTTTTTCCATGATAGACTGTCTTTATTGTTACTTTCCTCAAAAGTACTTCTGATATAACATTCTACCAAACAAAATGACTGTTTTCTTACCGTCATTTTACACATGTGGGGAAACTTAAATAAAAAAAGAAAGCTAAGTAGTTGATTACTCAATACTTAGCTTTCCTTCCTGTACCCAGACCCGGGGTCGAACCGGGATGGAAGTGAATCCACTGGTGTTTGAGACCAGCGCGTCTACCGATTCCGCCATCTGGGCGCATACTTGATTTCTCAATTGCGGTGCAAAGATACGACATTATTTTGAATCCACAATAGTTTGGCAAAAAAAAGGAGAAAAAAATAATAAAACATATCTTAAACACTTCTCTATTCAGAGAATAAACCGTACATTAGCAGAAACTTTAAAATAGAGTCACTATCATGACAAACCAGGATAATTATTGCGTGATTATGGGTGGCGGCATTGGAAGCCGCTTCTGGCCGTTTAGCCGCAAAACATTGCCCAAACAATTCTTAGATTTCTTCGGAACGGGTCGTTCACTTTTACAGCAGACTTTTGACCGGTTCCAAAAGGTTATTCCAACAGAAAACATTTTCATCGTTACCAATGCAATGTATGCAGACTTAGTGAAAGAACAATTGCCTGAAGTGAGCGAAAACCAAATTCTGCTGGAACCTGCAAGACGAAACACTGCTCCATGTATAGCATGGGCTTCTTACCACATCCGGGCACTGAATCCAAACGCCAATATCGTAGTTGCACCTTCAGACCATTTAATATTAAAAGAAGATGAGTTTCTTGCCGCTATCGAAAAAGGACTTGATTTTGTTTCACGCTCTGAAAAACTACTAACATTAGGTATTAAACCCAATCGCCCGGAAACAGGATATGGATATATACAAATAGATGAACCCGCAGGAGGAAACTTCTACAAAGTAAAAACATTCACTGAAAAACCTGAATTGGAATTAGCTAAAGTATTCGTAGAAAGCGGAGAATTTTACTGGAATTCCGGCCTGTTTATGTGGAATGTAAATACAATCATCAAAGCAAGTGAAGACTTGTTGCCTGAATTAGCTTCCAAACTGGCACCGGGAAAAGATATTTATGCCACCGATAAGGAAAAAGCATTTATTGAAGAAAATTTCCCCGCATGTCCTAATGTATCCATCGACTTCGGTATTATGGAAAAAGCGGATAACGTGTATGTATCGTTAGGAGATTTTGGCTGGTCTGACCTTGGAACCTGGGGATCACTTTATGATTTATCAGAAAGAGATCCGGAAGGCAATGTCACTCTAAAATGCCATTCACTTATTTATGACAGTAAAGATAACATGGTAGTACTTCCCAAAGGAAAACTGGCCGTAATCGATGGATTGGAAGGATTTCTAATAGCAGAATCAGATAATGTTCTTTTAATCTGCCGCAAAGATGAAGAACATGCCATCCGTAAATATGTGAATGACGCCCAAATGCAACTGGGTGACGATTTCATTTAGCAGCGTATAATACTTAGCTGCTACAACAAAAGCCGGATAAGACAATAATATAAATAATGAACGGTGAACTCTCTGCAAACAATCATGCAGTTCGTTCACCGTTCATCGTTTATTATATCGAAAAACTTTGTGTGTCCTTAAACAATCACAGGCCTTAAATAATTTCTATTCCCTGCTCTTTACAAAGCTGTAATCCCAGATCCTTCAATCTGAACTTCTGAATCTTTCCACTACCTGTCATCGGGAATTCATTCACAAAGAAGATATATTTCGGAATCTTATAACGGGATATCTTATTTCTACAAAAATCACGAACATCAGCTTCCTGCATTTTCACACCTTCCTGCAAGATAATAAATGCTCCGACTGCCTCACCGTATTTCTTAGAAGGAATACCTGCCACCTGAACATCTTTCACTCCATCAAGTTTATAAAGAAACTCCTCTATTTCGCGCGGATAAATATTCTCGCCACCCCGGATTATCATATCCTTGATACGTCCGGTAATTCGGTAATTTCCATCTTCATCCTTGATACCCAAATCACCGGAATGCAAGAAATTGTTTTCATCAAGCACTTCTGCTGTTGCTTCCGGATTTTTATAATATCCTTTCATGGTGTTATATCCACGGTTGCACATCTCACCTTGTACGCCAACCGGACATTCTTCACCAGTTCCCGGGTCGATCACTTTTACTTCCGTAAATTCAAAATCACGTCCTACCGTATTACAACGTACATCAAACGGATCATCAATACGAGAAGCTGTCATACCCGGTGCAGTCTCTGTCAGTCCATACACACTGGTCACCTTCATATACATTTTCTCTTCCACCTGCTTCATCAGTTCAACAGGACATAGAGAACCTGCCATAATACCTGTACGAAGACAAGACATATCAAAGAGATCAAACATCGGATGATGCAACTCGGCAATAAACATAGTCGGTACGCCATAAAGGGCCGTGCAACGTTCTTTATGAATAGAAGCCAATACAATCAGCGGATCGAAACGTTCCACCATTACTTGCGTACAACCATGAGTCAGACAGTTCATGGTGGCCAACACCACTCCGAAACAATGGAATAACGGAACACAGCAGCAAAGTTTATCATCCGCCGTGAACTTCATGTGTTCACCAGTCAGAAATCCATTATTGGCAATATTATAATGTGTCAGCATTACTCCCTTCGGAAAACCGGTAGTTCCCGATGTATATTGCATATTCACCACATCGTGACAATCCACCTTGCTTTTGAGTTCGCTCAAACAGTCGTCTTCCACATTATTTCCCAATAACAGAATCTCCGCTGTATTATACATACCACGATGTTTCTCCTGCCCTACATACACTACATTTCTCATGTACGGAAAACGTTCACTCTTCAAATGTCCGCGTTCACAGGTTTTCAATTCGGGAAGCATTGTATAGGTCATCTACACAAAGTCACTGTCCTTCTCGCCATTCACGATACAAAGCGTATGCATATCCGAGTTCTGGCAAAGATACTCCAACTCCGATTGTTTATAGTTCGTATTTACAGTAACATATACTGCACCGATCTTCGCACAAGCGTACAACAATGTCAACCAATCGGGAACATTAGCCGCCCAGATACCCACATGGGTACCACGTTCCACACCAATGGCGATAAGCCCTTTCGCCATATCATCCACACGACGGTTCAACTGACTCCAGGTAAAACGGAGATTGCGGTCGGAATAAACGATATATTCCTTATCGGGAGTCTCTTCAGCCCAGTGCTCGAGCCACTGCCCCAAAGTACGATCAAATAATTGCATGTAATTATACTTAAGTCTTGGTTCCTACTATTTCATTAAATTGGCGTGTAAACTACTGCCAGGATTTTTGCAGCCTGCCCCTCGTAAGCATGTACATGATGAGGAACAATGGAATCATAATAAATGCTATCACCCTCTTCCAGCAAATAGGTATTCTTGCCGTAGCTGATTTCCATGATACCTTCCATAACCATGATAAATTCTTCCCCTTCATGAGAAGAAAGCACGAAGTCGGTATCTTCCGTTGGCATCACATCGATAATAAACGGCTCCATGTGACGATCCGCCTTTGACTTGGACAACGAGTGATATTCCATGTGTTTGCGAGAATGAATCGCGTTATTGGAGAAACTAATCGCATCCTTGGCTTCTTTCTTACGACAAACCACCGGTCCGACTTCATCCTGATCGTCAAGGAAAGTCCCCAGACGTACTCCCAACACACGCGCAATTTTAATTAGCGGTGCAAGAGAAGGTATATCAATGTTATTCTCAATACGTTCAACCTGTTCGATAGCCAAACCCGAACGTTGTGCCAACTCTTCTATGCTTATTGATTTATCTTCGCGGAGGGCTTTAATTTTTTCGCCAACAATCTTACTTGTATCCATTTTGAAAGCATTTTAGTTATCAAAGGTGATAAATTATAATAATTAAGCTGCAAAAATAGCAAAATCTTTAGATGAACACAATTATAACCGAAGAAAATACGACTATCAGGAAGAAAAAGAAGAAACTAAAAAAAGCCGCTCCTCTATAATGAGGAACGGCTCTTAATCTTTTCGCGACAAGTAGATTACTTACGCAAACCGAGCTCTTTAACAATAGCACGATATCTTTCGATATCTCTTGCTTTCAGGTAATCGAGCAAGCGACGACGCTTACCTACCAACATTGTTAACGCTCTTTCAGTACTATAATCTTTTCTGTTGAGCTTCATGTGCTCAGTCAGGTGAGAAATACGGTAGGAAAACAAAGCCACCTGGGCCTCAGCTGAGCCGGTATCAGTGTTAGACTTTCCGTACTTTCCGAAGATTTCTTGCTTTTTAGCAGCGTCTAAATACATAATTCTTAGAATTTTAATTGATAAATTATTCTTTTGAGCGTGCAAAGATAGGCATTATCTTTATATCACACAACGATTTACAAGAAAAAATTGCTATCATTGCATATATTTCTAATCCTATTTTCGTACCTTTGCAGCCAAATAATAGGTATTATATGCAAAATATTCGAAACATTGCAATCATTGCCCATGTTGACCATGGGAAAACAACGCTGGTTGACAAGATGCTATTGGCCGGAAATTTATTCCGCAGCAACCAAAATAGTGGTGAACTTATCCTGGATAACAACGATTTGGAACGTGAACGTGGTATAACGATTCTCTCCAAAAACGTATCCATCAATTACAACAGTACAAAAATTAATATTATTGATACTCCGGGACACAGCGACTTCGGTGGTGAGGTAGAACGTGTATTGAATATGGCCGACGGTTGTATTCTGTTGGTAGACGCCTTCGAAGGTCCGATGCCCCAGACTCGGTTCGTACTGCAAAAAGCGCTGGAAATCGGTTTGAAACCTATCGTGGTAGTTAATAAGGTAGATAAGCCTAACTGCCGTCCGGAAGAAGTTTACGAAATGGTTTTCGATTTGATGTTCAGCCTGAACGCAACGGAAGACCAACTGGACTTCCCCGTAATCTATGGTTCCGCCAAAAACAACTGGATGAGCACCGACTGGAAGCAACAGACTGACAGTATTACTCCGCTACTAGATTGTATCATCGAAAATATTCCGGCACCTAAACAACTGGAGGGTACGCCCCAGATGTTGATTACTTCTCTGGATTATTCTTCTTATACCGGTCGTATCGCCGTAGGTCGCGTACATCGCGGTACATTAAAAGAAGGTATGAATATAACGCTTGCGAAACGCAATGGCGATATGTTCAAGAGCAAAATCAAAGAACTCCATGTTTTCGAAGGTTTAGGCCGCGTGAAAACAAACGAAGTTTCTTCCGGTGACATCTGCGCACTGGTAGGTATCGACGGATTCGAGATTGGAGATACTGTTTGTGATTTCGAAAATCCGGAAGCATTGCCGCCAATCGCTATTGATGAGCCGACCATGAGTATGTTGTTTGCGATCAACGATTCTCCTTTCTTCGGCAAGGATGGTAAGTTTGTGACTTCACGCCACATCCATGACCGCCTGATGAAAGAACTCGATAAGAACCTGGCTCTCCGTGTAAGGAAGAGTGAAGAAGACGGTAAATGGATTGTTTCCGGCCGTGGTGTACTCCACCTTTCTGTATTGATCGAAACGATGCGTCGTGAGGGATACGAATTACAGGTAGGTCAGCCACAGGTTATCTTCAAAGAAATCGATGGTGTGAAATGCGAGCCGATTGAAGAGCTGACCATCAATGTACCGGAAGAATATTCCAGCAAGATTATTGATATGGTTACCCGTCGTAAAGGCGAGATGGTGAAAATGGAAAACACGGGCGAACGTATCAATCTCGAATTCGATATGCCTTCACGTGGTATCATCGGATTGCGTACCAATGTACTGACTGCTTCTGCCGGCGAAGCCATCATGGCACACCGCTTCAAAGAATATCAGCCGCACAAAGGAGAAATCGAACGTCGTACGAACGGTTCTATGATTGCTATGGAAAGTGGAACTGCTTTCGCTTATGCCATCGACAAATTGCAGGATCGCGGTAAGTTCTTTATCTTCCCGCAGGATGATGTTTATGCAGGACAAGTAGTAGGTGAGCATTCTCACGACAACGACCTGGTTATCAATGTTACCAAATCGAAGAAGTTGACGAATATGCGTGCTTCCGGTTCGGATGATAAAGTACGTCTGATTCCACCTATCCAGTTCTCACTTGAAGAAGCACTGGAATATATTAAGGAAGACGAATATGTAGAAGTTACTCCTAAAGCAATGCGTATGCGTAAAGTGATTTTGGACGAAATCGAACGTAAACGTGCAAACAAGAGCTAACACCATACTTATATATATAAGAAACGGGAGACAGAGTTATCTGCCTCCCGTTTTTTTTAAATCAGGAAAACTGAAATCATTTCCGGTTTACAATTTCAAAAGGAACACGTAAGGATACTCCCTTTTTCATCAAATTCATCATATTAGGATAAAGACGTTTTTTAAAAGATTCCCAATCACGATGTTCCATTTGTGTCCATCCGGCTTCCGCCAATGCCATACCACGCGGATAAGTCATGTAGGTCACCCGGTTCATATCCCGGATCGCTTCTCCCCAAAGGGTTCCCATAATACCTTGAATATGTGCCTGATCCGCGGCAGATACTCCATATCCCGGATCGAATTGATAGCACTTCTCTAAAGTGGTGACAGGCATTCCCCAGTTATTAAATTCCGGAAGGTCGCCTTTATACTGGGGATAATCCAGATAAGCATATTCACCCGGCGCCATAATCAACGGATTACCATATTTACGGGTAAGTTCCAGACAAGTAGGAGTCAGTCCTCCCCGCCAACTAACCAATGTTACATTCTTGGGATAAGGAAACAAATAATCATTGGCCGGCGGATAAATACGATCCAATTCACACCAAAGTATAGGAGTCTTACCATTCTCCTGAACAAACGTAAGCATACGGTCGAAGAAAGGAATCATCAACTGGGAAGCTTTCTGATACCCCAGTTCTTTCATCATCGCCTGACAACGTTCGCATTTGGTCCAGTTCTTCTCTACTACCGCTTCGTCTCCCCCCAGATGGATATAGCGGGATGGGAATAACTCCGATATTTCTTTGATAATATTCCGATAGACAGTATACACTTTCTCATTGTTGGCACACAACATCAAATCCAATGTCTTGCCTACAATCTTCGGTAGTGTATCCGTATGTGTACAACCCAGTTCAGGATAGGTGGCCAATATAGCAACAGTATGTCCGGGAATATCCAGTTCAGGTACAATCTCCACATGGCGTTTTGCGGCATATTGAATCAAGTCGGCAAGTTGCTCTTGGGTATAATAATCTTTCCCCACCAGTCCAGGATACTCTTTTATCTCTACGCGCCATCCCTGATCGTCCGTCAAATGCAGTTGCAGCGTATTGTATTTGTACCGAACCATCTGATCGATGAAAAATTTCACATCCTCAACCGGAAGAAAATTCCGGGCAGGATCAAGCATCAATGCACGATAAGAGAATCTTGGCGCATCGTCTATAATAACCGAAGATATTTTCTTCTGAGCTGTGACACACATATCACCTAAAAGGAGCTGGTCCACGGTCATCACTCCGTAATAAACAGCTGCGGCAGTCTTTCCCCGGATAACCATTCCTTTAGTATTTGTTTCAAGACGGTAATGCTCTTCTCCATCCATAGCAGGATCAATCAGTAACCGGATATCTGCACGATCCGATTTCGAAAAAGGAACTTCCACCTGCATTCTGTCATGCAGAATATCTTGCAGACTATGCGCCGCAAATTCCAGTTCAGACTGGTTCAGGTAAATACACGTTTTCCCACCATGAACGGCAAACGGTTTTTCCTTACCAAAAAGAATCCGATTGGGCATGGGCAACAATGCGGAAGTACAGTTTTGAGCAGATAAGCATCCCGCCAATGCACACAAACAAATGCAAATAAAAGTTCTCATAGCAATATAGATTTAATCAAATATTTGAATTCTCAATATAAAACGAATCCTACCACGCCCGCCAGACAAATCAACAGAATAGGATGAAGATTCCATTTCCATGTAACCAAAAAGGCGGCTGCGAAAATACCGATACTTTTATAATCTATAAAATTCTCTCTATTCATCATAAGCAATGCAGCCGAAGCAATCAGGGCGACCGACATAGGAAGCAGTCCGGACATAGCCGCCTTAATATACTTATTATCCTTACACTTCGCAAAGAAATAAGAAATGAGCAACACCAAAATAAAAGAAGGCAAACAAACAGCTACAGTAGCCAACACAGCTCCCCAAACACTTTGTGTTACCGCATAACCTACGTAAGTAGCACTATTTATACCAATCGGTCCCGGAGTCATCTGCGAAATTGCGACCACATCCGTAAACTGTTGAGGAGTCAGCCAATGATGGAGATCCACTATTTCATGTTGAATCAGGGAAAGCATCGCATATCCACCCCCAAAACCAAACATACCTATTTTAAGATACACCCAAAGTAATTGCCAATATATCATACCTGTTTATTCGCTATTTTTTCTTTCAACCATAATGTATATACCAATCCCCCTATAATTCCGGCCAACACAATATAAATAGGTGATAAGCCGAACTGCCAGATCAACACGGTGGCTATGGCAGGAGCAACCAATTGCAAATACTTCAGTTTCAGAGCTCTAACAGCAGAAATGCAAGGAAACAGAATCAATGCTACCACGGCAGGACGTATTCCATTAAAGATACGAATCATCACTTCATTATCCTGAAACTGTGCAAAAAACATGGCTATCAGCATCATGATAACGAAAGAGGGAAGAATCGTAGCCAATGCACACACCAGGCTACCACCCACCTTATACAACTTATACCCTACGAAAATAGAAATATTCACCGCAAACACACCCGGAAGCGACTGCGTCAAAGCAAACATCTCCATAAACTCTTCCTTATTCATCCATTGCTTGTTAACAATCTCCCGTTCAATCAACGGAATCATGGCATAACCGCCACCAATAGTAAACATCCCAATCTTCGCAAATGTCACGAATAATTTTAAATACTCCAGTACCATCCTTTCTTTCTAATTTTCCGATATTTTGTGTTTAATTTTTAATGAGCCCTTTGGCTGCATCATATCCAATCTGATAACTGCGTCCTTTCACTGTTTTAAAGGAGATAGTCTGATCCGCATACTTTATGACACAGTTGCCTCCTGCATTAGAGCGTACAACAGCTTCTTTCAATTGATGATTCTCCCAGATCATATCCACCTCAAAATTTCCTTTTGCACAGATGCCACTGATAGAACCGTCTTTCCATGCATCCGGCAAAGCCGGTAATAATTGAATAAAGCCCATGTGACTTTGAAGCAGCATTTCGGTGATTCCCGCTGTCCCACCAAAGTTTCCATCAATTTGGAAAGGCGGATGCGTATCCCACAAATTATCCATGGTTCCGTTCTTCAATAAATTGCCGAATAAAGTATAAGCATGATTACCATCCTGCAAACGCGCCCACTGATTCAACTTCCAACCCATACTCCAACCGGTAGCACCATCACCACGATGCACCAATACCACTTTAGCAGCTTTCGCCAGTTCGGGAGTAGTGACCGGAGAAACAGTATGTCCCGGATGCAGGCCGAACAAATGATTCACATGACGATGTTCATCTTTCGGATCATCAATATCCACCGACCATTCCATCAACTGACCATAACGACCTATTTGATAGGGAACGAGATTGGCAAGCACATGCTCCCATTGCTTACGTTCTTTCTTATCTACACCCAACACTTTGCTTGCTTCAATCGCATCCATCAGAATTTCACGCACTACGGCATGCACAAAAGTAGCTCCCTGATCGATAGGACCATGCTCGGGCGAAGTGGACGGAGCAGCCGTATAGGTTCCATCCGGCTTATGCCACAGGTAATCGACTGCAAAATCCGCACTACTCTTAATTAGTTCATAGCCGGTTTCTTTCAGAAATTTCAAATCTCTTGTATAGTCGTAATACTCCCATATATGAGTAGCCAGCCAGGGACCTGCCATCGGATTGAAGTTCCACGACATATCCTGACTTTCCAACGGAGTGGTAAAGCCGAAAATATTGCCGGAGATAGATGCCGTCCATCCTCTTGCTCCGAAATAAGCTTGTGCAGTCTTCTCCCCCGGTTTCACCAGTGTACGGATAAAGTCAATCAACGGAAGCACGCACTCATTCAAGTTGGTAGAACAAGCAGGCCAATAATTCATCTGGATATTGATGTTATTATGATAATCCACACGCCACGGTCCATCGACATTATTGTGCCAAATCCCCTGTAGATTAGCAGGCATATTGCCCGGACGGGAACTGGCAATCAGAAGATAACGTCCAAATTGATAATACAACTCTTCCAGATAATAATCCGGCTGTCCTTTCCGATAATTTTTCAGACGTTGGGAAGTAGGCAGATTCACTCCTTTCACCGCTGGATTCAGATTCAGCCGAACCCGGTTGAACAGAGTAGTATAATCATTATAATGTTGATTGAATAAAGCTGTATATCCCTGCGCCACTGCATTATTCATCCACTGCTTTGTCGTTTCTTCGGGGTTAACGCCTATATATGTTTTCGGATCTTTGAAATCCGGATCAAAGTTAATCTTATAGTCAGTGTCCGCTGTGATATAAAATACAACTTCGTCTGCATCCTTCACCGTCAACTTTCCATCTGCATTACACAGTGTTCCTCCTTTTGTTTCTGCCTGGATGCGCACAACATATTTCATTCCATTATTATCCAAAGAAGCTGTGTAAACCAGTCCTTTATTTCCATCAGAAACCATGCTGCCGGTAGACAGGGGATTAGGCGCATAACTGAAAACCAGATTTTGCTTCCCCGATTGATCCGCGCTGAAACGTACCACCATTACATTGGCAGGGTAAGAGATAAAAAAGTTGCGTTGATAAGCCACACGATCCTTTTTGAATTGTACGACTGCCATAGCCGAATCCAAAGAAAGAATGCGCTTATAATCGCTCATTCCTATCATATTCAGTCCGGTTTCTACATAAAACTCTCCCATTGTAGTAAAGCTACCAAAACGGAAAGGATTTTCTCCGTCAGCTTCATACGAAACTTCACTATTGAAGTTCTGTCGCGTCAGCATTTCAGCCTTTTTCTGATCTCCCTCTGTAAATGCTTTGCGTATTTCATCTAAAAGATGGGCCGATTGTTTATTGACATTCCAATAATAGTCCGCACCTTTCGCTGTGTTCGGACCACCGCGCCAAAGCGTTTTTTCATTGAAAGTGATACGTTCGGCTTCCACCGATCCCATAATATTTGCGCCGAGGCTACCGTTACCAATAGGCAATGACTGTGACTCCCAACTGGCATCCAGATTATGTCCGCTTCCTGCTGTTATCGGTTTATTTTCACCTTTCCACAAATCCGGTCTTCCGCCATACCAGGCGGCATATCCCTGCAAAGTATTGGGAGTATCAAACCAGATGGAAAGCCCTTGAGTATAATCTGTTTCTCCCGCATAAAGCCCGGAGGTAAGGAATAGGGAACTGATAAGAAAGGAATAAAGTTTCTTCATGGCTGTTGCATTATTATTCAAGATTAGTCGCTTATATAGTCCGTACAAAAGTAATTAAAATATGTCTCTAATAAAAATAAAGTAAAATCTTAATCCTCTTATAATGAGGTAAAACTATATCAAACCACCCAACAGTTTTTTCACGACCCAATACCCGACTCTGGCCTCTGAAATCCCCGGCAACAACCGATGAGGACAGACAAACGCATCATCAATAATTTCTGCTTCCATATAATAAAAGCAACAGGAAGAATCCTTTTCAAAGGCTTTCGCATATTCCAGAATATGAGTCGATATCAAAAAATGGCAATGAGAGAAGCCCTTCAATAATTCATTGACGGCAACGGAGGCTTCAAACGCATCTTTAGCATTCGTCCCGCGAAACATCTCATCCAATACCACCAAACAGCGTTTTCCGGTCACGGCTTTTTGCATCACTTCTTTAATACGGAGCACTTCCGCCATAAAATGACTTCGTCCGTCCCGCAAAGAATCCGGCAGATTGATCGAGGTATAAATCCCTTCGTAAAGAGGACAAATCATTGATTTCACAGGAACAGGCAAACCGCAATGTGCCAACCAGACAGCCAAGGTCAATGCCTTTAAAGTTGTTGACTTCCCCGCCATATTAGAGCCTGTAAAAATGCATATATTTCCCCGGGACATCTGCCAACTGTTTGGTTGCGCATCTTTCACAAAAGGATGAACGACTCCCTCCACCGAGAAGTCCATTGTCGGTACCATTACCGGCATACAACAGAAGTTCTTCTCTTTTGCCACCCGGTGAGCTGTACGGCAAACATCAAGTAGATATATAACAGACAGAAGTTCCTTCAAAGATAACAACCGAGTACACCGGAATAGATAATCGAATTTGTCTATGACAAAGTTAGATAGTCGTTTTTCCTCATCAGAGGTCTGCTCCAATACTTCCTCCAATTCACTTCCATGGAGAATATTATCAATCATAGCAGCAGATTCTTTCATGAGTTGCGGGGCGTCCTGTGGTAGTTCTGTCGCCCATTCCTTCAGACAATGCAAGAGATGAACCACTAATTTCACCCCTCTGCAGATCACATAACGGGTCGAATCATATCGCACCAGACGGTCGATAACAGTAGCACATGAAAGTAAAATATGAGCTTCCCGTATCTGGTCACGATAAGCCAGGTAATACTCAATAAAATCCAGCTCTTCTTCATTCAAAAGAAGTTCGGGCAAAGCATCCCAGACAATAGCCTCCTGTCTTTTACGGATTTCCTCCAAATCACTTAATGGATACATAATCCAGTTTAACATCAGCGCTTTTCCTTCTTTTGTCTCTGTTTTGGAAAACAAAGAGAAAAGAAATTGCTCATTACTAGCAGTCTCTGTAATGCTTAAATCCGCATAGGTCTGTTTGTCAGTAGCTAGATATACCATAACTGCCTTTAAAAGTTAGTACTCCTGTTTTGGCAAATATAGGGAAAAGTTTTAAACAAACAGCATTTATTCTCATAGAAAGGCATAGGCATAAACAAAAAGGCGGTTCGAAATCGAACCGCCTTCCATATTATATCTGATTCTCCAATTAGAGTTTCGGACCAGCAGCAACCAAAGCCTTACCAGCTTCGTTACCAGTAAATTTAGCGAAGTTCTTGATGAAACGTCCAGCCAAATCTTTTGCTTTTTCTTCCCATTGGCAAGCACATTCGTAAGTGTCGCGTGGGTCAAGGATCTTCGGATCAACACCCGGAAGTTCTGTAGGAACAACGAAGTCGAAGTAAGGCATAACCTTAGTAGGAGCTTTGTCGATAGAACCGTCAAGGATAGCGTCGATGATACCACGAGTATCTTTGATAGAGATACGTTTGCCAGAACCGTTCCAACCTGTGTTCACCAAGTATGCTTTAGCACCAGCTTTCTTCATCTTCTTAACCAATTCTTCACCATATTTAGTTGGGTGCAATGACAAGAAAGCAGCACCGAAACAAGCAGAGAATGTCGGAGTCGGTTCAGTGATACCACGTTCTGTACCAGCCAATTTAGCTGTAAAACCAGAAAGGAAGTAATACTGAGTTTGTTCCGGGTTCAGGATAGATACTGGAGGCAATACACCGAATGCGTCAGCTGACAAGAAGATAACTTGTTTAGCGTGAGGACCTTTAGACACCGGTTTAACGATGTTTTCGATGTGATAGATAGGATAAGAAACACGAGTGTTTTCAGTTACTGACTTGTCAGCGAAGTTGATTTCGCCTTCAGCGTTAACTGTACAGTTTTCCAACAGTGCATCGCGTTTGATAGCATTCCAGATGTCTGGTTCGCTTTCTTTATCCAAGTTGATAACTTTAGCGTAGCAACCACCTTCGAAGTTGAATACACCTTCGTCATCCCATCCGTGTTCGTCATCACCGATCAACAGACGTTTCGGGTCAGTAGACAAAGTAGTCTTACCTGTACCAGACAGACCGAAGAAGATAGCAGAGCTCTTACCTTCTTTGTCAGTGTTAGCAGAGCAGTGCATAGAAGCCATGCCGTTCAAAGGCAACAAGTAGTTCATGTAAGAGAACATACCTTTCTTCATTTCACCACCGTACCAAGTATTCAGGATAACCTGGATCTTTTCAGTCAAGTTGAATACAACTGCAGTTTCTGAGTTCAAGCCCAGTTCTTTGTAGTTTTCAACCTTAGCTTTAGAAGCGTTCATGATAACGAAATCAGGTTCACCGAAGTTAGCCAATTCTTCAGCTGTCGGACGGATGAACATGTTTGTTACGAAGTGAGCTTGCCATGCAACTTCCATGATGAAGCGCAATTTCAAGCGAGAGTTTTCGTTAGCACCACAGAAAGCATCAACAACGAACAGTCTCTTGTTAGACAATTCTTTAGTTGCCAATTCTTTAACTGCTTTCCAACATTTTGCGTCAACTGGTTTGTTGTCGTTTTTGTATTCTTCAGAAGTCCACCATACTGTATTTTCGCTGGTTTCGTCTTTTACGAAGAATTTATCTTTAGGAGAACGTCCTGTATAAACGCCAGTCATTACGTTTACAGCGCCCATGTTAGTTACCTGGCCTTTTTCGAAACCTTCCAAACCTGGTTTTGTTTCTTCAGCGAACAAAACGTCATAAGACGGATTGTGCACAATCTCGGTCACACCTGTGATACCGTACTTGCTTAAATCTAAATTTGCCATTTTCTTTTGAATTAATTAAAATTGGTATTTTGTTTTCTATCTCTTTTCACCTTAACATGGGGAGCTTTGGATACCCCCTTGTAAATCCGGCTACAAAAGTAATACTTTCTTTGGAAAGGAAGAAGGTATTAGAGAAATTTTTCCCTAATTGAAACTCTTTTATAAATTCCTAACAATATCTGCAAACTGAATATTGCAATTTGAAAGATTATCGTTTACTTTGCAAGCCAGTATGTTATCAATACTATGAAAATGAGATTAAAATTTGATTAAAAGATAATATGAAAGTAATTGATTTTGGCCAAACTAATTCGATTCTAAACCAGTACATATCCGAAATTAGAAATGTAGAAGTTCAGAACGACCGCCTGCGTTTCCGCCGTAACATTGAACGGATCGGAGAAATCATGGCTTACGAAATGAGTAAAGAGTTTAAATACTCGGTAAAAAATATCCAGACACCACTGGGAATTGCTCCGGTCAGTACGCCGGACAACAATTTAGTAATCAGCACTATTCTACGTGCAGGTCTGCCTTTCCACCAAGGTTTCCTGAGTTATTTCGACGGGGCGGAAAATGCATTTGTTTCTGCTTACCGCAAATATAAAGATACGCTGAAATTCGATATACATATAGAATATATCGCATCTCCCCGTATCGACGATAAAACCTTGATTATCACCGATCCTATGTTAGCAACAGGAGGCAGTATGGAACTAAGTTACCAAGCAATGCTGACGAAAGGTCATCCCGCTGAAATTCACGTTGCTTCCATTATTGCCAGCCAAAAGGCCATTGACCATATAAAGAATGTATTTCCTGAAGACAAGACAACCATTTGGTGCGCTGCCATTGATCCGGAAATCAACGAACATTCTTATATTGTTCCGGGACTGGGTGATGCAGGCGATCTTGCTTATGGCGAAAAAGAATAAACGCTTAGAGATTCTTTCGATATTGCTGCGGTGACACTCCTACCTGTTTCTTAAAGAACGTACCGAAATAAGAAGCATTGGGAAAGCCGAAAGCATTTGAAATCTCTTGAATGTCTTGCTGCGTATTCTTTAACAACGAAATACTTTTGCGGATAATCGCCTTGAACACCAGTTCTTGCACGGTATATCCGCAAATGCTTTTAGAAACAGCGGAAAGATATTTAGGAGACAAACATAGTTTATCAGCGTAGAATGCGACACCCCGCTCTTGCATATAGTACTTTTCAATCAATTGGATGAGATGAATAAAGACTTCGTTTTTACGTCCTTCCACTTCCTGACCGTTACTAACAAGTTTCCGATTATAGATAGAACAAATCCGGTACGTCAATGCCAGTAAAAGCAATTTCTGTTCATAAAGTTTAAATGAATCCTCCTGCGGTTGCAAAGCACTGTCCAACAAAGACATATATTTCATAATCTCTTCTTCCTCACCGGTAGTCCACACACAAGAAGGGCTATCAGGCGTAAGCCGGGAATACATATACATAGAAACAACCAGGTTTCCCATAATGTCCCGTATAGGTTCTATCTGATAGACCAATATCTGTATTTCCAGATCTCCGGACTCTTCCAGCACCTGAAATTCACCATCTTCAGGAATAAACAAACTATCACCCGACTTAGCCAGGTGTATCTTCTGATTGAGCAAAAATTTGAAATAACCTTGCCGGCAAATAACCAGCCCCAACCCTTTCATTTGAAAGGGTCTTTTCAGCGAGGATGGAAAAGTCACAAATATTCCTCTCGAACTGCATATATTTTTCCCACTTAACAAATCACGGTCAAACTGTAATAAACGATTTTGTCCGGTATCCATAACACTGCACATATTAACAGATCATTATCAAAAACGACGCTAAGTTAGCAATTTTCGTTTAGGATAAGGAACAACAAGCACAAATATCATACAAATTAACCCACCGTAAATCGTCCATCCCGCCATCTCTTTAAGAGCAGAAAGCGTGGCCTGCACCTGAATGCGTCCTTTGGTGGATATGGCAGCCATGTTACGGGCTTCCGTCTCGCTTTTTCCCTGATACTTCATCCCCTGTACCGTGCCAAGAAAAGAGGTAGAAGCATCCGGATTAAGCAAGTCTACATTTTGAGCATAACGGGTAACATAATGTTGCTGCCGCTCTTGCAAAACGTTTGTATAAATCGCTCCGCCAACACTCGGTCCAACAACCATACGCACTGTGAGCATGATACAAATCCATGTGGAAAGATATTTAAAAGGCATACGCTGATTCGCATAAGCGGCTGTCAACGCATACAGAATCATCATACCCGTAGCACGGATAATGACCGCATACTTCAAGCGTTCAAAAACTCCGGCTGTCTGCACCTCGAAATACATAAAAACAGCCGATAAAGAAAGGAAAAAAAATCCCATCGCAAACAAATACTTAAAATGCAATCCTTTCCCCCCTAGCACCATGGCAATCACAGCCCCAATGACATAGCCTACCATACACCAATTACCCAACGAGGCATTCTGTAGATTATCGAGATGCATACCCACTCCTGCAAATACATTGACAAACATTGCACTGGAGTTTACTACCATCAACAACAGATAAAGTAATGCTCCCATGCGTATGGTACGTAGTTTAAATGCCTCCAACAAAACATAGGGCGATCGACGGGTGGCATCCATATAAAGAAAGATTCCCGCAAAGAGGATACCGATAACAGTGGTCCAGCGAATAGATTCGTCATCATACCAATCGAGTACTTTTCCATACACTAACACATAAGTGAGACAGGTCAATGAAATGCAGAATGCAGTGACATTGCCGAACTTACGGAAATTAATAGGAAAACGCCCGGGAAACTTATAATTGGGCATGGTAGTTAATAAAATCAAGATGGAAACCAGGAGAACACCCATCATAAAATAATATACATACTTCCATTCATATTCAAAAGACAGCCAAGCAGTCAATGCCGTACCCAACTGCCCCAAAATCATAAAAAACAGGTAAACAGCAGGCTGGCTCACACATCTCTCTATGTCCAGTTTATTCCAACCGGCAGCATCCTTTGGTTCCAGTCCCGGAGTAATGTTGCGGGTAGCTTCCATTCCACCTGCATACCAGATGAGCGTAAACAGATTGACCATCATCAATACCATACGCAGAAAACCTGTCAGAAGACTGCAAAGCGCCAATAGAAAAATACTATCCGTCTTGGCACAGATATAGCTGAATATATACATGAGCGCAAACCCGACAATACACATCATCTTCTCCCTCCGTACACATACCAACTGATACAGAAAAGGAGCAAATGCCGCCATGCCTATAGAAGTTACAAAATTAGCAAACTGGATATGCTCGGATATAATACCAAGCCCGCTCATCATTTCAGTACTGTTCACCGAATAGACCCCACCTACCGTAAGAATCGGCAGAAAGAAAAATAACAGAATGATAATACCCAGCGATTTGGGCATCCAGTTATAGAAAGGATAATTTTTAGGATAAGAGGGCATTGGGTTTAATTAAAAATTATAAATTAAAAATTAAAGAAAGGGATATAGTGCGGGAGGAGATGGCGGGATAATTAGAGTTTGGCTTTCACCACTACCATCATGCCTGCTGCCAGCCGTTCATTATCTTCTTTAGATAAGTCCGTAAAATCGATTCGTACGGGAATACGCTGTTGAATCTTCACAAAGTTACCAGCCGAATTATCCGTCGGCACCAACGAATATTTAGACCCGGTAGCTCCTGATATAGAGGTTACCTTTCCTTTAAATTCTTTATCACTGATGGCGTCTACTGTGACAGACACTTCCTGTCCGACGTGTAAATTCTCAATTTGTGTCTCTTTATAATTAGCAACAATCCATTTCTGGGTATCAGGAAGAATATACGTAATGGTCTGCCCTGCCGAAATAAACTGGCCTTCTTCTAACGAACGACGACCGAGTTTTCCGTCACAGGGAGCTACCACCACTGTGTAAGACAGATTCAAGCGAGCCATTTCAAGTGCAGCTGTTGCTCTCTGAATCGCCGCTTCGGTACTCACACGACGGTAAGACACTTCATCCACACCGGAGAGTGCAGCTTTCTTTTGCCTCTTCGTAGCTTCCAGTTTTTTACGCGTAGCTTCATAATCCGTAACAATCTGCTCCAGTTGGATAGGAGTAGCCGCATTTCGTTTCACCAGATTCTCATACCGCTTCCGGTCTTTTTCCAGTTTCGACAACCGCACTTCAATCTCGGCAATAGACGCATCGTAAACAGACGCTGTTGTTTGCGTAGTATTAAGTGTTGCGTTAATGACCGTTGCACCGGCTTGTGCATCTTTCAGCGCAGCGTCTGCTTCCATGACGCGGATTTTATATTCACGGTCGTCAAGCACGAGCAAAGTGTCTCCTTTATGTACCTCCTGATGTTCTGTAAAGTAAATCTTGCCAATGTAGCCCGAAGCACGCAAATTGATAGGCGACACATATTGCTCTATTTGCGCATCGTTACTCGTCTCCGTCTGGCTATAATTCAGAAAAAGACAGATCACTTCAATCACTCCCCAGACGATGATAGCCACTCCGAGAAGGCTGACCGCAATTTGCCAGCGGCGAAGCTTTTTCATTTTCTTTGCTTTCTCCTGATGGCTAATAGAAGGGATATTATTCTCCATTGTTTCCATATTTATGATTGTTATTTACGATTATTTGAGTAATGATTCTATTTGTCCGGTCAGTTTAAGCAGCATCAGGTTAGTCACCCGATAATTATAATGTGCACTGATATAGTTGTTTTGCGCTTCGCTCATTTGCATCTCGTCCTGCAACACTTCTGTCATAGAAGCGATACCCTCCCGATAACGGTCGGAGGTGACTGCATATACATCTTCGGCAAGCAAATAATTATCCTTCTGTTTCTTAAAATTACGCTGGTTGTTCATCAGGTCGTTCACGGCATTCAGATATTGAGTTTGTAGATTCTTACGGGCATCTTCCCATGCCAGCTTACTGTTCTCTATATCAATCATTGCCTTTCTGATTTTATAGGTTTTATCCAGCCCGTCGAAAATAGGGATACGTAAAGTCAGCCCCACTCCATAAGAACGAAACCAATGATTGGACGGACCGGAGTGAAACCAATGGTACCCTTTATCCGTATAAGCGGCATACCGCCAACTGCCTGTCAAGCTAAGAGAAGGAATATATCCGTTAGTGATTATCCTCTTTTGCCGCTCCGCTAATTGTACCTGCGATTGTGAAAGTTGAAGTTCATAGATATTTTCCGACAAGCCGGTCAAGGCTACCGTAGTAATACTATCTGTATTGACGGGCGTTAGTGCGATTTCTTTTTCTGCCGGATAATCCATAATATATTTCAGCATATTCAATTGTTGTTTCATCATTGCCTGCGCATTATCATATTGCACTTGCAGATTCTCTAAATTGATATTTACTCTTTTCAAGTCGACTTCCATAGACATTCCGTTATCGAAAAAAGCCTGTGTAATATCTCTCAACTCTTTCAGACGGGCGATATTAGCTTTTATCAACATGATCTGCTCGGCTGTAACTTGCCCGAGATAATACATCTTACTGATTTGAAGGATAACATCTTCCCTGGCTTTTCCATAAGACAAGCGGCTGATTTCTTCCATCACTTTAGCTATGGACATTGAAGTATAAAGAGTCTGATTGAAAAGGGGCATTTGCATTTCCAGCCCCGCATTAGCAGAATGTTGCAATGTCTCCGTTATATTATAAGGAACACCATAAGAGGATCCGTCAGTAACCGATACCGGGGGATCGAAATTGTTACTGTAACCGGCTATTGCATTAATCTGCGGCAACAGTTTCGAACGGTTTTCAGATACACCATATTTGTTCTTTTGTATTTCTTTGCGTTTCCCTTCTAACAACAAGTTATTATCAATACCAATACGGAGACAATCCTCTAATGTCAGAACCTCCACTTCCTGTGCTTTTCCATTTAGCGCAAGCAAGAAGAAAAAGGAAAAAATGAATAGTAGTCTTTTCATAATATATGCTCTATTATTGGCTACAAATTTAGCTGCTTACAGCCTAACAAGACTATCCACAAACTATTTGTTTATATTCATATTTTCCTTTTTCAACGTATGCATGGGTATATACTCTCTTCATATATAAAAACAGGAATCCTCTTTCAACCTATCACCTGCATTATCAAACCCTTTATCCATAGTGTTTTCAGAGCGGTGACAGGTTATCGGTAACCTATCACCTCATCTATCACCTATCACCATCTAAATTAAATAAGAGTTATGGCTAAAAAGAACATCAGCAGGTTCTTAATAGTCTTTCCCGTATTGATACGACTTGTTTCAAGCCGTGGAACTATCAGTTTCAAGCGTTAGAAACTAAAGTTTCAAGGCGGAGAAACAAGAGTTTCACACTGATGAAACAAAAGTTTCACGCCGGGGAAACTGTAGTTTCAAATGGGGGAACTACCAGTTTCAGTGCTTGAAACTCCTTTCCATCCCAGGGCATAGATGATATAAGGCCGCAGGAGAAAGTAGAGCAGAGCTTTTGATAGACAAATCTCCGCACTTAGTCGATTTTATTTTTATCTGTTCCGATATCTGCTTAGCTTTGGAGTATTAAAACAAATAAAAACATAAGAGAGATGAGAAAAAACATGAAATTGATAGGATTGGCAGTCTGCTTAACGTGCTGTGCAGGTTTTATAAATGCACAGGAAGCCAATGAGCCGCAAGAAAGGCAACAAGAAAAGCGTCTTCCGCGTGAGGTGTTGAATCCGGAAAAGGTAGCCACGCAGATGACAGACCAAATGAATAAGTTACTCCAGCTGACAGATAAACAATATAAAAAAATATACAAGCTGAACCTGAAAGAGCAGAAAGCATTCTTCAAGGCTATGCAAAATTCGGATGACCAACGTCCGCCAATGGGAGAAGGCCCTGGAATGCGGGGAGGACGCCCACCAATGGGTGGAGGCCAACCGCCTATGATGGGAGAAGGTGGTTTTCCCGGTAGAATGGGTGGTGGACCGATGATGAACAAAGATAACAATTCTGCCGATTCACAAAAGAAAGCTGCAGAAGCCAAAGAAAAGAAGATAAAAAATATTCTGACAAAAGAACAGTACAAAAAGTGGCAGGCTGAACAAAATGCCGCACGGAAAAAGGCTGTTCAAAGAAGAATGCACAAAGATAATCACTAACATCACACTTAATATGTTTCTATGAACAGCGTTTGTTTTTCATAATTTTTTAGTGAATGCAAAGTAGCGGCTCTCTTCGTGAGGAAGAGAGCCGTCCTTATTTTATAACCTTACAATACACTATAAGGTTGATGCTGTTACATTTTGCTTAAGGCTTCTTCGCTATCTTGCTCCGCTGCGTCCACGCAAGAAGCATAACTCCGATTAACAATAAAGCCAATGCTGCATAAGCAATACTTTCCGTGACGTGTATGCTTTGCGGATCAAACCACATCTCGATGGTATGTTCCCCTGCCGGCATATTTATCGCACGCAAGATATAATCTGCACGGGCAATATCCACCGGCTGGCCATCGATAGTCGCCTGCCATCCCGGATAATATATTTCAGAGAAAACAACAACTCCGTCTTTAGGAGTGGAAGCCTTATAAACCAAACGATTTGGCTCGTAACTGGTTAACTGGATGGTAGATAATGAATCTTTATATCCTTCTGTCACACCCTTCAGCTGTTCTTTAAACTTCACATCCACTACGGCTGTTTCCGTTGGAAGAATATCATTCAAAGCATCTATTTCTTCATTTGCATTATTTACATACTGCACCTTATCTACGAACCATGCATTACCGTATGCATAAGGATTCATAACAGGAACAGCCTGTCCTTGCTCTCCGGCAGGGAAAATGAAGTATTTGGTATTCAGCATATTCAGTACACGGAATTTGGAAGCATCCACACTGTCCATCTGTCCGCCGGCAGTGGCTACAGCCTGATAAGTTTCCTCCATTTCGGGCATAATGTGATGGTCTATCATTTCCTGATAGCGACGAAGCTTCGCTGCATGATAGCCGCCGACACTCTTATGCCAATATGCTGTATTGTTTTCGTTAAATGTATTACCGGGAAAACCGATGAAGTTCAGTACACGATAATTCGGAGTCGTATCCTGAAGAATAATCTCATCCGCCTGTGTCTTCACGAATGCTTCTGACTGTTTCGACTTCGGCACGAACTGTTCATCATTCAAATAGCGTTTATTGACACTCCACATATCTATCAGACACAAAAGCGCAATACCCGCCAGTGTAAAAGAGGCTTTCAACTTTCGGAGTTGATACAAGAATAAGAACAGGCAACCGATCACTATAATAAAGAAGCTGCGCCATGCATCCGAAGCAACGACAGCTTTACGCATTTCGGTCAGATTGGCTATAATCGGTGCAAGATGTTGGGCACGAGATTCAGCAGGAAGCACTTGCTCCAAAGTAGCTATTTCTTGTGCTGTAACAAAGCCGGAGGAGAAGACTCCCGGAGCAACCGCCAGGATCAGCGCCACACCGGCTGTTAGTATCAGGGTAGTAATCAATCCTCCGCGATTCTCTTTCAACTTCAACGTATCCGGCTTGGCCAGAATTTCTTTCAGAGCAAAAATCGCCAACAGAGGAATTGTAAATTCAGCTATCACCAGGATAGAAGATACGGCACGGAACTTATTATACATCGGGACATAATCGATGAAGAAGTCTGTCAGTCCCATAAAATTTTTTCCCCATGAAAGCAGAATTGAGAAAATAGTAGCTCCCAACAATGCCCATTTAAGGGGACCTTTCACAATAAAGCAACCTAAAACAAACAAAAACATCACAAATGCCCCTACATATACTGGTCCGGCAGTCCATGGCTGTTCACCGAAGTATTGTCGTGGAAACTGTGAATAGATGCCGCTATATAGCGGATTAGCCTTTGCCATGGCAACCTCGCTCTGCGCCATCGTAGCTCCTGATCCTCCCCCTTTTACATTCGGAACCAGCAACGTCAACGTTTCACCGATACCATAACTCCAGTTGGTTATATAATCACGATCCAATCCGCTACTAGTCTGACTGGCAGCAGCTCCCTCCTGCTTCAATTCGCTCTTGCCGCGCATCGTCTCCTTACTATATTCATACGTATGATACAGATTGGAAATATTGATGCAGACTCCTACCACGGCAGCCAGTGCTAAAACCCCACTAGCCTTGAAGAAATGAGGCAATTCTTTCTTTTTATAAGCATCTTCAAAGTAAGCTCCTACAAAAAACAGGATCACAAACATGAAATAATAGCTCATCTGAATGTGATTCGACTGAATCTGAAGGGCGATGAACAGGGCCGTAATGATTCCGCCCAACAGATATTTCTTCCGGTAAGCCAGAACGACACCTGCAATCGTAGGTGGTATATAAGCCAATGTCACAAACTTCCAGATATGCCCTGCCGGTATCAAAATGAAGAAATAGGAAGAGAATGCCCATATCACTCCACCTAATCCTGCCAGCCAGGCCGATATTCCGAATGCCCGCAAGAGGATATAGAATCCCAGCATCATGATAAAAGTCAGTACTACATAATTCGGGAGATAGAGGTGATAAACCTTCTCCACCCATTTCAAAGCTGTCGTCGAGTCGTAACTCGGAGACATCTGATAGGTAGGCATACCTCCAAAAATCGAATTCGTCCAGCGCGTACGTTCTCCGGTACGTTCAAGGTACTCTTTCGATTCTTGTCCTGCACCCACTCCGGCAGCCGTGTCATGCTGAAACAAGATACGACCTTCAATATCAGCCGGAAAAAAATAGGCGAAAGAAAGAATGATAAAAGCCAGAATGGCTATTAAGTCGGGAAGAAACTTCTTCATATAATTGAGAATTGAGAATTGAGAATTGAAAACTAAAAACCGAAAATAACAACCGCCGAATCATACCTTATCCCGCCAATTATTTCTCAATTTTTAATTCTCAATTCTCAATTTAATTAGTATCTATAATGATCTGCTTTATAAGGACCATCCACTGACACACCAATATAAGCGGCCTGTTCGGGAGTCAGCTTAGTCAGTTTCACACCGATCTTTTCAAGATGCAGGCGAGCCACTTCCTCGTCCAGATGCTTCGGCAAGCGATATACATTGATATCATATTTCTTGTTGAACAGTTCTATCTGTGCCAATGTCTGATTGGTAAATGAATTACTCATCACGAATGACGGGTGTCCTGTTGCACATCCCAGATTTACCAGACGACCATCAGCCAACAAGATGATGCTATGTCCATCCGGGAAATAATAACGGTCTACCTGCGGTTTGATATTCACACATTTGATGCCCGGATAATGTTTCAAAGCATCTACCTGAATTTCATTATCAAAATGGCCGATGTTGCAAACGATAGCCTGATCTTTCATCTTCGCCATGTGGTCGATACGGATAATATCGATATTACCTGTCGTAGTCACGAAAATGTTACCTTCCAGACAAGCCTCTTCCATCGTCACTACTTCGAAACCTTCCATTGCAGCCTGCAATGCACAGATCGGGTCTACTTCCGTTACGAGCACCCGCGCTCCGTAAGAACGCATAGAGTGAGAACAGCCTTTACCCACATCACCATAACCGCATACCACTACTACTTTTCCGGCAATCATCACATCTGTTGCACGCTTGATTCCGTCGGCCAACGATTCGCGGCAACCGTACAGATTATCAAACTTAGATTTCGTTACCGAGTCGTTCACATTGAATGCCGGGAACAACAATTTGCCTTCTTCCTGCATCTGATACAAACGGTGTACGCCTGTCGTAGTCTCTTCAGATACGCCACGCACCTCTTCCGCTACACGATGCCAGCGAGTACTGTCTTCTGCCAACACTTTCTTCAAGATGGCATTCAATTCTATTTCATCCTCTGCGTGTACTTCCTTATCCAATACGGCAGCATTATTTTCTGCATCATAACCCACGTGGATCATCATTGTCGCGTCACCGCCATCATCTACAATCACATTCGGTCCCTTGCCACCGTCAAAGCTCAATGCCTGCAACGTGCACCACCAATAGTCGGCAAGAGTCTCACCCTTCCATGCAAATACCGGTACACCGGCAGCAGCTATCGCAGCAGCAGCATGATCCTGCGTTGAATATATATTACAAGAGCACCAACGTACTTCAGCTCCTAAAGCCACTAATGTTTCAATCAGCACAGCCGTTTGAATGGTCATGTGCAACGACCCCATAATGCGGGCACCTTTTAACGGTTTGGATTCTCCATACTTTTCGCGAAGAGCCATCAGGCCGGGCATTTCTTTTTCTGCCAAATCGATTTCCTTGCGTCCGAAATCAGCAAGTGTAATATCTGCCACCTTATAGGGCAGAGTAGAGAATAATTCTGTAGACATATTGTAAATCATTTATATATAATGGATGCAAAGATAGAACATTCTGATTAGTAGGGCAAAAGCTATCCGTTTTTTTTATATTATAATAACTAGGGAGGCTGTCAGCATCTCGAAATATTGTCTTATATTTGCAACAGATAAAACAATTTCTACAACATTCTAATGAATAATAATGAATCTTCTATGAGAAATTACGAAAACAAAACAAAGGAGGAACTTTTAGAAATAATCGAACAATTAGAGGAGAAAATAGATTTTCTTTCCTCTCATTCTTCTTCTGATTCTTCCTATCCCTCCAAAGAACGTTTTCGTGATAAATATAGCACCCGGATACTGGATGCTCTTCCTGACATGCTCACCGTCTTCGACCATGACGCCAATATCATAGAGCTTGCTTCTTCTCCGGCAACTAATCACGTAGAAGGTATCAGCGCCAACAATATCACTACCACCAACGTAAAAGACATTCTGCCCAAAGAGGCCTATGAAAGTGTCCGCAAGAATATGGACAAGGTGATTCTCACAGGAGAAAGTTCAACAGCCAGACACGATCTCATGTTGGATGGTGTTTTACATCACTACGAAAACCGTATCTTTCCTTTGGATAAGGAGTATCTGTTGTGCATGTGCCGTGACATATCCCAACAATGGGAGGCGGAACGAACGAATGCCCAACAACAAAAAGAACTAAAGGCCGCCAGAATCAAAGCGGAAGAGTCGGACCGGCTGAAATCTGCTTTTCTGGCAAATATGAGTCATGAAATACGCACCCCGCTCAATGCCATTGTAGGATTCTCCAAACTAATCACTTATGCAACATCTGTGGAAGAGAAGAATCAATATTCGGAAATCATCGAACGAAATTCGGAAATGCTGCTGAATCTGTTCAATGATATTCTGGATCTGGCATCGCTTGAAGCTGATTCTCTAAAATTCAATATCCGCCCGATCAAATTAATAGATATCTGCCTGCAACTGGAACAACAATTCTGCCATAAGACGCAAAACGGTGTTAAACTCATTTTGGACGACGTAGATGCAGACATGTATACTTCGGGAGACTGGAATCGCATCATACAAATTATAAGTAACTTGCTTAGTAACGCTGCAAAGTTCACCCTCAAAGGAGAAATCCATTTCGGCTATCGGGAAAAGGAGGATTTTGTAGAGTTCTACGTTAAAGATAGCGGTATCGGCATTCCGGCAGCAAGAATTGCCACTATTTTCCGACGCTTTGGAAAAGTTAATGATTTTGTTCAGGGAACAGGGTTGGGATTAACTCTTTGCAGAATGTTGGTAGAGAAGATGGGTGGACGCATCTGGTTGCGCTCCCAAGAAGGACAGGGAAGCAGATTCTATTTCACCCTGCCTTTGATTCGCCAATAAAATCGATTAAGGATACAAATATCAGTGTCCGGGCATGATCTTACAGGACTTTTACAATTAAATATAGATATACAGAAAATGCGGCTTGTTGGTAACAAAGCCGCGTTTTCCGCATATATCCATGTTCGAAATATATTCATTTATTCCTTAGCAGCCGGAGCACTAAGCATTTCTTTATATTTCACCGGATCATTCAGAATTTTCATTGCTTCCTTCAAACCGTCATCATCCTTCAACTGCTGGATGATATTACCACGTTGGTAATAGTAACGCTTGATAATTTCAGTAGCAATCATCTTCTTTATATCAGATGAGAAATAATCCAAGTCGCGATCAAGATCATGGTTCAACTTCTTCTCAAGTGCTTTAAACTCTTCTGAAGCATCATCCATATACCCTTCAAACTCGGCAGCTTCTTTCAACGTTTTCAAAATTTTCTCGCTTTGCTGATCATATTTGAAGTCGGCTTTCTTCACCAACGCTTTAAAATCATTATAATCGGCATCTGTCACCTCAAACTTCTCCGGAGCAACGATGGTAGGATGTTTCAAACAATACTGTGTTGCATAATCGAAAATCAGATTATCGCGTACCAGATAGAAGAGGATATTCGGTAATTTCTCCTGTTTGATAACAATATCCGGCATTACACCACCTCCGTCGCGTACTTCACGTCCGGCAGCCGTATGGAATACCTTAGTCAAACTATCAGGAATGGTTCCTACACTTCCATCTTCATTACGATGCTTGTAATCAATAGCCTGTACACAACGGCCACTTGGAATATAATATTTGGAGGTAGTCACTTTCATCGTTCCGCCATAAGGCAAAGAGCGGGGAACCTGTACCAGTCCTTTTCCGAAGGTACGATTACCAACGATAACGGCACGGTCGAGATCCTGCAGAGAACCTGATAAAATTTCAGAAGCAGAAGCGGTTCCACTATTTACCAGTACCGCAATCGGAATATCCAAATCCAACGGTTCGCGCAATGTCTTATAAGTGTTACTAGCCTGTTTGATTTTTCCTTTTGTCGTCACAATCACCTTTCCACGCGGTAAGAAATAATTCGCAATTTCTACTGCTTCATCCAGCAATCCGCCGCCATTACTACGAAGGTCTATCACCAACGAAGTAGCGCCCTGTTTCTTCAAATCCAGAAATGCTTTCTTAAACTCTTTGGAAGGGTTGCCGGAGAAAGTGCTAAGGCTGATGTAACCCACCTTATTATCCAACACGGCAGTATAAGGAATCGCCGGATTCTGAATAGACTCACGTACAATCGTGAATTCCATCGGTGTACGTCCACCTTTCTCATTCGGGCGCTCAATCTTTAGCTTAAAGCTGGTACCTGCCTGTCCGCGTAACATCTGGCTGACTTCCGCGTTATTCTTACCGGCAAGATCCTGTCCGTCAATCTCCATCAGGATATCTCCCGCTTTCAGACCGGCTTTTGCAGCAGGCGTTCCCTCGAACGGTTCAGAAATCATCGAACGCTTTAGTTTCGTATTATAAGCAATGTAAGAACCCATTCCACCAAATGATCCTTTAATCATCTGCTCCAGTTCACTCTGATCTTCTTCCGGGAAATATTCCGTATAAGGATCCAGCGTATAAAGCATATTATCGATTCCTTCCCGAATCGTTTTATTCGGATCAATGGTATCTACATAGAACATATCCAGTTCTTTCACAATCGCATTAAATATATCCAGATTCTTTGCAATCTGGAAATTACGGTCGTCTCCACTCTTGAAACTAAAGAAAGCAACTGTGGCTATCACCGCTACTGCAACAATAGCTATCTGCCTGTTCAGCAATTTTTTCATACCTCTTTCAATCTAAATGAGTCGTAAAAGTAGCTCAATCCTTTGTTATTCCGCCAGAATCCTGTTAATATTTAACTTAATTTCATCCCAACGTTCCTGTGGTATCGTTGTTCCGATTACCTGAATAACATTTCCCGAGAGAATAGAACCTATTTTTGCACATTTATCCAACGAATATCCGCAAGTCAATCCGTATAAGAATCCGGAAGCAAAATAATCACCGGCACCGGTAGTATCCACCACTTTTTGAACCGAAATGGCCGAAACCTTTATTTCTTCTGTCCCTTTGCGGATATAAGAACCGTTTGCCCCGACTTTTACGATAGCAATACTGCATTTTTTGGCAATCACTCTCAAAGCTTCCTCCGGCTCCTTGCCAGTAAAGGCTTTCGCTTCCTCTTCGTTTGCAAAGACAATGTCGACATATTTGTTGATTAGCAAGGTGAAGAATTCCAGATCATTAGCCACAATGTTATAACTAGCCATATCGAGACAAATCTGCAAACCGGCTTCTTTAGCCAGTTCAATGGCATGAAGAATCATTTCGTGGTCCTGAACAAGATAGCCTTCTATGAATAGGTACGCGTAACCTTTAAACATATCCAAGGTCAGTTCCTCTGCTCTCAAAGAAGCCGCTGCTCCCAGATAGGTTCCGAAAGTGCGCTCTCCATCCGGTGAAATAAAAGTGGATGCCACACCGGAAGGCAGTCGATCTGAAGTCAATAATTTGTCTTCAATCTTATTTTTCTGCAGATTTTCACGAAAAAATTCTCCATAATTATCATTTCCCACTTTTCCGATAAACCCTGTTCCGGCACCCAAACAAGCCAGTCCGAGGATGGCATTTCCTGCCGATCCGCCTGTTGCCAAGTGGGTTTTCATCTGTGAAAATTTCGTGTTAATCTGCTGTAACTTAGCGTCATCGATGAGCTGCATGCTTCCTTTGGGTAAACCCATTTCATCCAAAAGAGTATCATCCTTCAGGGTTGCGAGTACGTCTACCAGGGCGTTGCCCAATCCTATTATTTTGTCCATTCCTAATATTTTTTTTGCAAAGATATTGCATATTTCAAAAAAACCTAGTACTTTTGCATCGCAATTGAGAAAAACATTCTTCCTTAGCTCAGTCGGTTAGAGCATCTGACTGTTAATCAGAGGGTCCTTGGTTCAAGTCCAAGAGGAAGAGCAAAGTTGAAAATCTTGATTGCAAACATTCTTCCTTAGCTCAGTCGGTTAGAGCATCTGACTGTTAATCAGAGGGTCCTTGGTTCAAGTCCAAGAGGAAGAGCAAAAAAAGAAGCCACCTGAATGGGTGGCTTTCTTTTTTCAATATCATTAATAGAACTTTCTTTTAAAGAGAGTTACGTATAATCACTTTCGTCGGGTTACGCTTATATATTATATTTTTATTCAAGATAACAGAAGCCGCAGCCTTCCCCATCATCTCAAAATCTGTAGAAATGACAGTAATACCTCCTTCCAATATTTCTTTTACAGCTGTGTCATTATAAGAAATCAAACCTATTTCCTTACCTAACTCATATCCTTTCTTCTTTGCCAGTTTAATCAAGGATACATCATCCGTATCATATCTACTAAAAGTAATATAAGCATTCCCTTTACGGAAATTTTTCTCTTCTACATTCGATTCTATAGAATATGGCAGTTCACTTTTTACACAATAGTGCAGAAAACCATCAATTACTTGTTGTGCATGAATTGCTTCCGGACGCGCTATCAGAATCAGTTTTTCATATTTTTTCAACCGATCCTGCAACTGTAAAAGACTACAATAGATATCATAGCCATAATCTTGATAAATACAACTATAGTTACCACTCAATCCTTGTTGGTTATAATCTATGATTATTCTTTTTTCAGCCGGAATCAGGTTTAAAACATCTGTCACATCTTCCTTCAAAAAAGTAGCTATAATATAATGCGTATAATTGCCCAAGTTTTCTTTAATGAGTTTCTCAAAAACTTTATAGTTATGATGATGAAAGTAAATGTCAATATCTCCCACATCTTTCAAAGATTTGAAGATAGAACGATAGATCTGTTCACGCATCACATTCATCTTATCCAATAACAGAAATACATGATAAGAATGGTTTATAGAGACCTTCTTTACAAAATACCCTTTTCTATAAATTGCTTCAATTACCCCCATCTCCAACAAGTAATTCAACCCTTTCAGCAAAGTCTCCTTACTCATGCGCAATTGCGTTTGCAGTTGGTTAAGTGAAGGTATTTGATCGCCTATCTGAAGTGTTCCATCTTCAATTAGTGAATTAATATAATCCACTAACTGAAGATACTTCATTCGTGAAGCAGGTTTCTTCTGTTCCGTTATATCAAGATTTTCGTTTTGCATTACGACCAAGATTAAATAAAATTTTAGCAAATATACTTAAATACCATGATAAAGCAAACTATTAGACAGACAAAATCTTGTACCTTCTCCACACTCTCACAAGAACAATATTTTATTCAAAATATATTGAGTTATTCATAACACTTTACTGCAAATAAAGCTGCTGGAATCAGGCCGGAAGGATGTTCCAGAACGATTCTGATCTCATCCGTAACCAACTTCTCTGGAAATATAATCTCATTTATCGATTGATGATTATCATTCTTCTCATAAATCAATTGATTTGTGCCATCATATATTCTATATTTCTCTACACAGAACGGCATTTTATATTCCGGATGTGTCATTTGAACTGTTTCCATAGGCTGATCATAATCTGTATCAAAAAAGAGAGAGAGCTTCCCGACAGAAATAGCAGCATCCCATTTAATTGTCAAAGTCGGATTCGGATCTTTCAATTCTGCCACCCAAGCATTGGGTGATTGAACTGGACGGTCAATACCATTATTAATATTCGAAACAGGAAAAGCATAACAGTCTTTTTCTGTTCGAATAGCGATATTATATCCCTCTGGTCTCCGCTTCGGACACCAGAATTCAAATTCCTCTATTCCAATATCTTCTGGGGGAGTTTGTTTTCCAAAATTGGAAACAGCTTCATTCACCGTATTAAATACAGACAAAATTCCAGTAATCCTTTCTTGAGTATATTGCAACTGCACCAAAGGATTTTTCTTGAAAACAAGAAAAACATATTGCTCCTCCGGCATCACAGTTCCAAAAACTAACTCTAACTGTTGTTTACCTTGATGCAAAGCTAGTATTTTAGTTTCCAGAACCACATCCGGAGTATGATTGAATGCTTTACTGCTAATACGAAGTTCCACTTCCAAAGCTGTTTCTTCAGAAGCACAAAGATCAACTTGCACTTTTCCCAATACATCCCCTTTTTGTAAAGGAATCATTTGAGCTACAGACTCATCCAGCACCTGCATCTCCCCATCCGCCGGAAACCCCTTAAAATGGTACTCACTGGATGCAGTCAAAGTAGCTTTCGTTACCAAATTCTCTTCGTCCCTGATTATCATATCAGGGATATACTGCCCCATTCTTGATAATTTCTTCTGCAATTCAGATACTTTCCCTAAAGAATATACTTCTCTCGGAGAGATGTTTTCTTTCAGACACATCGCCGCAGCCATCGCAACAGCCTGAGCACTGTGTGCAGAAGTAGCCATTACACGGGTTGAACCGAAAGCAACATGCGATACACTAATAATTCTTCCTGCAAGGAAAAGATTCTCAATTCCCCTGCTATAAAGACAACGGTAAGGAATCTGATATACCCCTTTCGCATGCCACTGATTACAAGCAGATTCCTCACCGAACACGCCGGCTGCCGGATGTAAATCAATACTCCATCCGCCATAAGAGACCGCATCTTCATGATGTCTTTGTTCTATGACATCCTGCTGGATCAGCATATAGTCGCCTTCAAACCTTCTGCTCTCCCGTTTTCCGGGAATACAGCCTACCCATTCCAGCGTCATTGTCTCCGCTTCCGGATATTTACCCGAGTTCTTGATATAATCCCACGCTCCATAAATAACCTTCCACAGTTCCCATTTAATTTGTTCGGTATCATGTACCGTATCCAAGTCGCCACCATATTCAACCCACCATAATTTACAACCATGTTCTTTCGCATTGAAACTACGAAATCGGGGAACAGTCTTCGTAACATCCATTGCATAAGAAGGAGCTACATATTTAACCGGCTTGCCAGTATCCTTTGTGTAGAAATATAAACTGTGTCCCAAAAGTTCACCATAATCCTCTGCCGGTGCAAACTTTTCGCCAAACTCCTCTCTGCTTTCAGCCCCCATACGGTAAGGAGCCCCGGAAAGAAAACCGACAACGCCATCACCGGAAGCATCACAAAATAAAGGAGCAGTTATTTCGTACATAGTACTGTTCTGGCTACAAAACCCTCTGACACTTTCTATTTTATGACCGGCACTCTTTTTTACCTCATACACGCAAGTATTCAGCAATAAAGTTATATTTGGTTCGCTTACCACCTTGTCAAGCATGACAGAATCAAAAATGATCGGATTTCCCTCCGGATTACGGAACGTATTTTCCACCATAATTTCATCTATCACACCGCCTTCACGCGCCCAGCGATTATTATTTCCCATATGAGAAGTTGCTCCAAGCATCCACAACCTTATTTCGCTGGAACCATTCCCCCCCAATACCGGACGATCTTGTATAAGTACCACTTTCAGACCTTGGCGAGCCGCGGTTATAGCAGCACAAACCCCTGAAATACCTCCGCCTACTATTACAAAATCAGCCTGAAGGACATCCGTGTTAAACATTCTCACACTATTAAACTTATCAAGTACCATCTTCTCGTATCTAATTAATTTTACTTCTATTTTAGCTCTAAACCTACTTTTCTATCTGTATCACCTTACGCAACCGGATGTCGTCAGACGCACTTCCTACAAGCACCTCGTAACTTCCCGCATCATAATCAAAATCTTTCAATTCCGTCTTATAATAAGAAAAAGCATCCTTATCCAACGTTATTTCTATTTCTTGTACGGTATTTTTCCTAATAAAATGCTTGGCAAACCCTTTAAGCTCCTTATAAGGTCTTTCAACCTTCGGGTTTATAGGTCGAATATATATCTGTGCTGTTTCTGCTCCGTCATGCTTCCCTGTATTTTTTACAGTAAACCGGATCTTAACCACCAAGTCTCTGCCTTTTTCCCTATCTATACGTAAGTCAGAGTATTTAAACGTGGTATAAGACATTCCATAGCCGAATGCAAATTGAGGTTTCGTTTCACTGACATCATAATGCCTATACCCCATAAAAAGTCCCTCTTTATATTCTACCCGCTTATCACCATCCACATCGTAATAATATGGATAGGCCGGATTATCTTCCCATTTCTTTTCAAAAGAGATAGGTAGTTTCCCACTGGGGTTTACCTTCCCAAACAGAATTTCAGCAACAGCCGTTCCACCCTCCTGACCGGCATACCACAAATGTAACAAAGAAGGAACTTTATCTATCCATTTTGACATATCCACATTTCCACCCGCATTCAGCAACACAACCGTATTGGGATTGGCAGCCGTAATACACTGTACTAAACTATCCTGATATTCGGGCAACTCGAAAGGACGATCATTACTTTCACGTTCACTACTTTCATTAAATCCAATGTTCACAATAGCCACATCAGATTTCCTGGCAATCTCTACAGCCTCATCAAAAAGCAATCTATCCTCTCTCCATCCAAAAGAAATATCAACAGGATGCACATTAGCAAAATATTCAAGGACAACAGGATATTCCTTCCCGGCCTCCAACGCCAATACAGTCTCACGAGTCGTTATTCCTTGGTCTCTCCACTCATTAATCAGCATTTCCGTACCAATCTTCAAGCGGAACCCATCGAATCCTCTGACTATGAACCGGTAATTAGCAGTCTTCTCCGGACGTACGACTCCACTCCATCGCATGGAACAGTGGTCATACGGAATACCTTTGTTTTCGGCAGCAATATGCCAGCCGTTACCTATATTAACAATCGTATCTATCACAGTTCTTGCCGGCGCTCCCTTTAAACGAATATTATCAAAGTATTCAGCTTTAAGTCCTTTAATCCGACTCCCCGCTTCTGTGTAAAAAATTGCATTAACAACTGTTTCTGTCAAGGTAGGTACTCCGGGTGCATACGAAATCTGAAGATCCTGTCCGACATTCTTTAACCCATCCAATACTGAAACAGAATGAAACGGAAATGTATAAGAACTTCCACCTCCCGATATATAAGAGTTTGCATTAGGACCAATCACAGCAACTGACTTCACTTTTGAAGGATTCAATGGAAGTAGATCATTCTCATTCTTCAATAATACAATACCTTCTCTAGCCAACTCCAATGCCACTTTTGCCGCTTCCGGATTATTGTATGGAATAGAGCTATCCAACTGTTCATTATCAAAAAAACCGAACCGAAACATTATCCTCAGAATTCTCTTCACTTTCTCGTCAATAGTCGCTTCCTTCACTTTTCCAGCTTTTATCGCAGGCATCAGATTCTCCTTATTCATCCATTTGGCACGCGGCATTTCCAAATCCAAACCACCATTAGCAGCCTCCACAGCGTCATAAGTAGCCGACCAGTCACTCATAACAATTCCATCAAATCCCCATTGTTTTCTCAACACCTGATTATTCAAATAATCATTCTGCGTGGCATGTACTCCATTCACCGGATTATAGCTATCCATAACGGCACCCGCACCAGCTTCCTGAATGGCGGCTCTATAGACAGGCAGATATATTTCATGCAACACACGCTCATCAATATCACTGCTTACATTGTTCCTGTCCCACTCCTGATTGTTCGCAGCATAATGTTTCAGAGTAGCCACCACTTTCTGATCCTGCAATCCTTTTACGTAACCTATAGCTACCTGAGAGTTCAAATATGGATCTTCCGTGAAATACTCAAAATTTCTTCCGCACAAAGGAGAACGAACGATATTCACACCCGGTCCCAATAATATATGTACACCACGTGCTTTAGAATCTCTCCCCAATTGCTTTCCCAATTCATACACCAGCTCTCTGTTCCAGGTCGAAGCAGTCAGTACCCCTGCCGGATAAGCTGTCGATTTTCCATCTTTATGCGTACCGACAGGACCATCCGTCAACTTTATCTCGGGCACGCCCAAACGTTCGATTCCCCTTATATAAAAGCCTTTATATCCTCCTATATAATCTAATTTTTCTTCCAATGTCATGCGGTGGAGCAAATCATTCGTCCTGTCCTCCACAGGAGCTGTTTTATCTTTATATATCTGAGCAAAGCCGCCCATAGAAAAACAACTCAAAATCCCAGCGATCATTAAATGCTTCATCATTCTATTCTACTATTTGTTATTTAATATACTTGGAGATAACCTCTTTCCACACTGCATAACCTTCAGCCGTCAGATGTAACCCATCCTCCCGATAATGTTCCGGAAATAATTCCCCTTTTGGTGTAAACATCGGATTATATACATCTGCGTAAGCAGTATTCATTTGTTGCTCTACAAACTCTTTTATCAACGCATTTGTCTGCTCGATCCTCTCTTTGTCCTTCAATCTCCGCACAGACGGTTTGATAGAAATAAAGATAATTTCCGCTTCCGGTTTTTCTTTCCGGAGAATAAAGAACAATCTCTTAATCTGCTCCAATATTTCATCCGGAGTCCATTGGTAACCAATATCATTATCTCCTTCGTAAACAAAAATCTGTTTAGGATGATAAGGGCTTATCAAGCGGTCTTTGTAATTAATCAAATCTATTGTTTTCGTGCCGGAAACTCCCCGGTTAAGAACCGGCTTCCCGGGAAAATCATCTGCCAAAGTTTTCCAATTCTCCATCGTCGAACTACCCACAAAAAGAATCAAATCTTTTGCCGGAGGATTGATGGAATCCGCCTTTTCATAACGCTTCATTTTCTGTTCCCACTTCAGTTGTTGTGGCAGTTTAGGCACTCCCTTTATGCGTTCGCATGGAATCGGTTTTCCACGTAAGAGTATCCTTCCCAAATAAATTGTAGACTGATCATACTTTTCAGGATGAGCTGTTATATCCTCCCATTGTTTATTACCGAGTATTTTTTTCTTGTCAGCTTTCTCAGAAGAGACTCGAATAGTTACTTGATGAATACCTTTTTTCAACTTTATCACATCATACTGCCCCCGATAACGATTGTTACACCAAGAATTAAAACGATTCAAAGTATAATTCCCGATACGATCATTCGCCTCATATAGATGAAAACCTTTAGTACTAATCTCTTTCAATCGAACAAATTTTCCATCAATCAGAACTTCCACTTGCCCTACTTCTGGACCGCCAATATCAAATAAGCCTATCATATCTCCTTCAAAGCCAAAAGAAAATGATGACCCTTCCTTACTACTAGTCATCACTGTATCGAACCAGCCAGAAAACTTCTTTAAAGAAGGGGTCACTGATGTATTAATCTCTTTCCATGAATTATCAAAAGAAGCAATCTGTGAAGGGATATACATTTCGGCTTCTTCCCACTCCGAACCGAAAAGCGGTTCAGGAAGCATATGTACCTGCGAAGCACTATTTTCTTTTCGTATTTTCTCCAGTCCTCGTGCAATCGCGGAAGCATATAAGTTCCCTCCATCAGTGATAGGGTGTACCCCGTCATTAGAGAATAAAATTTTCCCAACGGCAACTTCTTTGGTCCCTTTCCAAAGTAGCTTACCAGCCTTTTCAAGTGCTGCCGCCTCCATGCCTAAATGAATAGAAGGGAGTTGGTAATACGTTGCAATATCTTCCAATCTTTTAATCACTTGTGGAACATCCCCTTTCTGATAGACAGTAGTCTGATTCGTATAAATCGTATAAATCAAACAAATATCCGTATGAGGATTCTCTTTTATAATCTTTCGGATCATTCCCTCCATTCCGTCAGGATAACCACCATTTGCGGCAAATTCAATAAAAATAAGATCCGGTTTGTACTGTAATACTTGTTCCCGAATCCGGAAAGCACCCAAATCCGTACCCGTACCAGACACTCCGGCATTAATCCATTTAAAACAGGTATTAGAAAAAGTATTTTCCATGTATCGGGTAGTTTGCAAACGATAGCAATAATCTCCTTGCGTTATACTACCACCAATAAAAGCAACCGTAATTTCCTGCTCTTTCTTTATTTTTGAGTAAAAGTTAGGAAGCCCCTTTCTTACCGTACATTCTTTCTCATCATAATAATTTCCGAGTTGTATCAATGGAATTTCCTTATCTGCCGTTGTATACACCAAAGGAGAGGCCCCTGCCTGCGAAGCAGCAATCTTATCCAAATCAGCGCGACTTTGTCCATAAACGCAGGGAAATACCGTCATTAATACCATTCCTGCAATAATAGTCCCTAATTGTCGTATCTGTATCATTTTCATTTTGAATTAAGTATGATTTCCTCCGTTTTATCTACCTGTCCTTTCGAACTCACCGTTACTTTGACAATGGCTTTTTCGTCCATTCCCAATTTATAGAAACTCCATTCAAAGGGATAAGAAGAAACAGTACAAGATTGTCCATTACACACCACCGATACCGACATTTCTTTTTCCTTAGCCGGCGCAGTTTCAGCAAACCCATATACTGAATCCCATCCGAATGGAGAACGGATACGGAATAAGAACACCTTACCGAAAGGTTCTCCCATATCAACCACTTTTATTCCATTTTTCAATACAGGGTAACGATTCTCCTTGCGAGTTTCAGCTAAAGGAAACGCCAAAGCCCTGAAACCTTTCCCCGGAACAGATACCTTAATCGCATTTCCAACCCGGTTTACTTTTGCTGTCTTCCCTTTCTCCGTATATTGTACAATATCACCTTGACCAACCAATTCGGCAACCTTGTCCAAGCGAATAGTAAGTGATTCTTCTTGTTTAGATTCACCGGATAAAATCACCCAAAAATACTTATCGGAAACCGCAGTCAGATAGTTTACTGTCGGATTATCTATCTGAATCAACCCTTTCTTTATCCAAAGTTTTGCCTTGCTGTCTCCAAATATTTTCCCCTTCTCATTCCCGTAGATACGGTTCGTAAACCATACAAAGCCTTCCTGCTTGCAGAATGGAAAGTTAATATTCCCATTAGAACGTTCTATAGCTTCAGACACCAGGTAATCCCATGTAAATGCCAAATGGGGCGGAATATGGTGATAATAGATAGAGCTTACATCCGGACCCTTATAAGGAAAGTCTGGTGACAGAGTAATATCTGTATATCCTGTAGCATAATATCCCGGATAATTTGTAAACCGCCCAATCACTCCATTCCGGGCATAAGTCTCGTAAATAGGCTTACGAGTATATTGATAGAGACGAAGCAGATGAGGAGCCCAGTTGCTCATAAAGACCGGACGCACTTGCTTTCCCTTTGTCCGCAGGAAATAAGTGGAAGGCTGTTCAAAACCTAGTCCGACCGGTGAAACAAGCCATTCCGGCACTTGCTTCTCTTGCGCATCGTTCGCCACGCGGGGGAATCCCAGACGATATTTCTCTTTTCCTTTCCACCACAGGTTTGTATTCCCATCAAAACGGTTTCCCGGATGAATCGTTTGTAAATCCTCTGTAACGGTAGGGAAAGATCTGATTCCCGCGATGGTATTAGAAGCTCCATATTGAGCCGCTTTCAAATATTTCTCTTCTTTTGTCAACTCATACAAGTCAATCAAGTCCCACCACGGAGCATACACATTCGTATTATAAAAAGACATCAATCCCACCGGTTGGGATGAGTTCTTATATATCTGCAAATCTATATACCGGTCGGCTGTAGAAGTAGCAAACCGTTTCCATTTCTCGTCTCCTGTCAAATTATAAGCGGAGATAGCCTGCACCCAAGAGAGAACTTGTGTAGAATATCCCTTTGTTTTTCTCAATGTATCCCCCGGCAAAGCAATAGAAACCAGCCACGGATTCAACCCTCCTAACAGACGATGTAAACCTTCATAATAAGAAGTATTGAACTGGGAATTAAAAGGATTGAGCCGAAGCGTCTCAAGCGTCTTGTTGTATCCGCTTGGAACCAGGTCTGTAGCCCATCTGTATCCACTCCGAGACAATGTATATTCTATTGTTGGCAAAGAGCGTGACAGATAAAACTCCTCGTCTTCCGAGAGGACAGACGCTGCGATAATTGCCAAAGGAGCAGCATGTACTACCGTCGGAGCCGTTTCCGGATCCCCTTCAATATCATAGAATCCTTTAAGATGGGCATCCCATCCGCCATACTCTTCATTACGCATCAAATCCAGAATATTAAACATTGCCTCAGTCAGTGATACCTCTTTTTGCTTCCTGTAATCTTTTACCTTATATACTTGATCCGAAATATATTCTATCACCTCATTCCAACCTGCCGGAAGTATGCCTACCACAAACTTACGTTCAATCACCTGTCCTGCCTTCACATGAGAATCCTTCATCCCCATAACAGGAGCAAAAGCTACCGGCTGAACCACATTCTGCTCATTCTTGACGGAAAATCCCATCGGAGAAAAATCTACACTTCCCCATTCTTGCGGGAAAGTACTATCATCCCCACATATAAACGATGACATTACTCCACCCAAAGGAGTAGCAGATTCTGCAATAGCTAACGGCTGTTGCATCATTGAAGAAAGCATCATCACCGGATGTGAAGAAACTCGTTTATACTGAAACATCGGCGAAAGAAGTATATTACTCATATTCGGTTGGGGCACAGGCTGAAAAGCTGAAAGCCCCATACTATACATTCCATCAGTAGCCGGACGACAAGATAATCTCACCTCAACATGATTGCCTTTGGCAGGCAGCGTCCAGTAACCAGTGATAGAAGATCCATTCTTCGTAATATATTGTACTTCAATACTGTTATTGTCCTTGTTCACAGCTTTCACCGGAATAGCTTCACTGAGCACTCCCGCAACATAAGGATTCAAATAATCCTCGTCAGACTGTACCGTGTATTCTTTTCCACCAACAGTAAATGAACTTTTTGACACCGCATTCTTCCAGGAAGGAAAGAATTTATCATTATCTACCGGACTTTGCTCCGCAGTAATAAGAAATACCTTATGGTCTTCCATAGTAGACAAGAAACGGCGCCAGATTCCTTTCACCTTAATTTCTGTCCGGCAGGCAATCGCCTGGTTGTTTGCTCCAGCTTTTACAAAACTCACCCGAATATTCGGATTCTCTATATTAGCCACCACCTCTGCATCGGGCGATAATAAAAGCGGAGTAGACACATTATCAAAACCCGAACCTTTCGTCTCTATTTTAACGGGATTTTTTCTCCATTTGCCCACTTCTTTTCTATCCATCTCATTGGGGTTGATAGAGTGATCTTTTACTAATAGGATTGCGTCACATCGGCCGAAATTCCTCTTCGTATCATGCAATCGCAATAATACCTGTTTTTTTGCCAACTGCACACAGCCTGCATTTTCCCAATAGAATCCGACTTTTCCATGTTTTCCAGATTCTTTCATTGGTTTCTCATCCACACTTAAACGGAATAAGCGTGTCCCCGGCAGTTTATCATAATCCGCTGACCTCACCCATACATTATAGTCTCCTTCTTCCATTATATTGACGACCGTAAGCGCATCAAACTGTTCATCAAGACTTCCGCCACCGTTCAAACGGAGCATTGCACTCCCCATGTAATCTGCCGATCTATCTGTTGACCATTTTCCTTTGAACTGAAAAGCCTCAGCTTCAATCAAATATTTATCTTTTTGCGCATATATATTCAATCCTCCAACCACCAAAAAAAGGGTGCAAACAAGATTCTTTACTATCCAGTGATTTATGCTCATATCCTATTTATATTTAATCTTTAAAACCGTCAAGCCATATGCATCAATCGTTACATTCCAATTCTCCACTCCATCTACAAGTGTAGAATGACCTTGATTATTCAAGCTAGCAACGTTCTTCACCCGGATTTTCTTTCCAGAGAACAAACATTTCGTATCCATTTCAATCAGAGAAGTCTGCTTTTCATCATCATTATTCAGCAAGATAAGGAAAACTGTTTTCTCCTTCTCGTTCAAAGCAGCCATATATTCTATATAAGGATTATCCAGTTTAAATAATCCCGGACGCATTATCAAATCGGCTTTCGTACCAAATACCATACCAGACGTAAAACCATAAGTTAGATGGGGGCCCACTTTAGGAGTAATGAATCCACCCGGATAAGTTATCCCGCCATTTGAACGGAGAGATATTTCAGACAATAAATAGTCGGTAATCCATCCCACCTGCCACCAAGCATGATGTGGATAAGGTCCGGCTCCATTATTCATCGAGTCCCAATAATAGGAAGCGACTCCCGTTTTAAAATCCACAAATGCATCTCTTCCTATGGCAGCCGCACGTGCCATATTCAAAAATAATGAATCTTTTGTCAGCCTATACATCCGTACGAACATTCCGGCATGGCTAGCCAATAATATTGGTCCGCGATGATTGGCAGAACCAGCTACTCCACCATGCTCAAAACTCAATCCCACCTGACTGATCTCCCAATCTTTTCGTTCTATCCCTTTCACTTGTTTTACTACTGACGTCGGTATAGGATGCGTATAAACCGATGCCGTATAAATCTTAGCAGTTGATATAGCAGCTTCCTTATACTTTTCGTTTTTCGTCACATTATACAGTTCCAATAAGGCTTGTGCACTTTGGGCTGTGGCGAAATCCGGAACAAAACGGGTATCACCGCAAACGCCTAGGAAATGTCCTTTCTTTACAGCGTTCTCCACATACCAATCCGCTCCTTGTATAGCTGCCTGCAGATATTTCTTATCTTTCAATATCTCGTAAGCAATCAATAATCCATAAAACGTTGGTCGTAAATCTGTAATATCAGTAAAAGTAGGCTTTAATGTCTTATTCTCATAAGCTACTTCCCATTGTCCGTTGGGCTTCATCCATTCCAACAAACGGTCGGCAGCCAGTTTGACATGCTGTTTTAATTCCTTCTGCTGCGGTTCAAAAAGCAGAATATTACCCATATCCATCAACATATAATAAGTGATTGCAATGGGTTCCGTATAAGGTCCCCACTCTTCGGTAAACCGTTTACTTTTATACAAATAATACTGTCCGGCAGAGGAACCATAAAGGAAATCTTCCTCCGCATGTTGTTGCATCAATTTAAAGTTCAACGCATTCGGCAGTCTTTTCTGTGTCAAGCGAGGATCATCCGTCAACTTTGCCAACATCCACATAGCTCCATAATCGGAGTTTTTCATGGCATCTTTTTCTGAATCATACACACCACCCAGATAGTCTTGTGCTCCAATTGTTACTCCCTTATATACAAGGTTATGCCATTTGGAAGTGCTGTCATTAGTAAGATATGCGTGCATATCATAAAGTCTTTGTGTCAATGAATATTTTGTCTGTTTCAACCTTAGAAAATCAGTGAAACGATAAATATCATTAATCGTATGTTTCAATACAGCATACCAATCTGCTTTCTGAATAGTATAACGGAAAGAGAAAGAAAGACTGTCCCCTACATTCATCAATGAATTCTTCTCTCCCAACACAGGATGATAAAGTGTAGGCGAGAATTCCCCTTCCCGGTTCATAACCGACAATCCGAGTTGCCATTCCGCATGCATCTTTTTATCCTTCGGCCAAGGATCTCTGCCAGTACCAGGTTCCGCTGTTACAGCAATAGTCACACCCTTTCTATCCGTTATCAGTGAGGATAATGTAGAAGCAGTACGTTCTCTTGCCACTACCGGTATGTCAGGGATTCCCTGACCATAGCCATACGCTTGTACAAAGTCTGTATTTATAGCATTCCCCTGAAATATTCCGGGAACGGTAGCCCATTGGAAATTATATTTATCTATTGAAACCAGCGAAGGGGTTGCCAAAGAATAATAACCTGTCTTCTTGGAATGCAATATAAAATCAACTTTTATATCATTCTGATGAAGAGAATCCATACACCATTTTTCCGTAATCCGCATCGTCTCATTTTCGTATCGGAAACAGATTTCTGTATCAGAAACACGTTTCACTGCCGAAGGATAAAAAACTATATTCTCTCCTGCTTTATTCATGGCAACAGCATTTGTGTTCTGTTGCCATGAAGGTATAATATAACGATATTGCGGAGCCGGGAAAAGAATCTCTTTTCCCGTATTATCATATAGTGCCTGTGGTGCCGTTTCCGGTTTTGAGGAAGCATATAAAACATTATGCTGATACTTAGCTATTTCCATTATCTCCCAACCATTCGTTCCCTTCACTTTCAACGTTTCTAATGTATATCCACCAACGCCCTTTTTCCATCCAAGTTCAAGTTGCTCATTAGTCAATCGCACAACGGACAATTCCTGGGCTGATAAAGCGATAGATAAGCTTAAAACTACGACTACTGAAAAATAGTTAATGAAATTCTTTGGCATCCCTTTCATTTTTATCAGTTATTCTTTTACCTCAATATTTAATTTCACTTGCGAATAATTACTTCCATCATACCAGTCAAATACAACCTTATAAACACCGGGAGTATTGTAAGTGTAGGTATAATCTTTGGAAGTAATACTATTTAAAGAGACTCCTTTATCGGGGGTACCTTTTCTGATATAAACAGGTTTGGAGATAACCCAATCGTCATTAGTTGGCTTATTAGTACCTCCTATTAACACTAACTGTTGAAGAGTTACATTCCAATTTCGGTTCGGATTTAAACAGTCAACAGCTGTCCACCAATCTTTTGTAGACATCTTCGCTAAATTACTCCTAAAACCTTCCGGAGAAATCAAGTCCATTTCGAACGTTCTGACAATCCAATCATTCCGTTTCTCTACAGCTTCCTCTTCATCTTTATGATGAAAAGCCACAAATATCCGGGCATTAGGATCATCACCAGCAGCTTCTTTCAAACTAACTTCACCTGAAGGCGTTTTATCTGCTCCTGTCGAGAAAGCAAATTTATCTGACAAATCAACCCACGTAGCAGCTTCTACATGTTCCTTTTCGTACACACCATCAAAATCTGTTGATATTTTAAACTTTAAAAGTTGATCCACATCATAACGCACCCATGTCGAAAAATTCACCAAGATGTCATTATCCGCATAGAACCTTTCTCTGAAATCAAAGTTATGTCCACTTTCTCCGGAATAGAAAACTACATTGTTGGCATTATTACCTGTCAAACTAAACGTTATAGGCTCTCCCACCTTACATTCCACTTTATCCGGCAAGACACTCAGCGAAGCAGGAATCTCTTCTTCTACTTTACCTTGCACTTCCACAGTTAGTTTCGTCAATGCATGTTCACTGCCATTATACCAGTCGGATGTGGTTTCGAATACAACCTCATAGATTCCCGGTTTAGTATATACGTACTTATACTCATCCATCGTGGTACTGATATTCTTCAACGCAACGCCCGTATCCGGAGTTGTTTTTCGGACATCAAAAGCCTGCGAAATAACCCAGTCTACATTCTTCGGCTGATTAGCTCCACCATCAATTAATATCTGGCTGGTAGAAGCAACATTCCATGTCACTGCTGGATTTTCAAAATCAACCACCTTCCAGCCCATAGTAGACATCGTAGCCAAATTGCTTCGTACCCCTTCGGCAGAAACGCAGTCAAGTGTGATGGAACGAATAATCCAGTTGTTCTGCCGTGCTTTCTGTTCATCTTCATAACGGAATGCAACAAATAACTTTGCATCCTCTTCCGCACCGACATACTCTTTCAAATTTACCTCCCCGGAAGGAGTCTGATCATCCCCTACTGAAAAGCGGAACTTATCAGACAAGTCAATCCATGTAGCTGCTTCCACATTCTCCTTGTCATAGATTCCACTAAAATCAGAAGAGACTAAGAATTTCAGATTATGATAAATATCTCCATAACGCACCCAAGAATTGAATTTGACCAACAGGTCACCATCCGCATGATATCTTTCTTTATAAGCATAATTATGCCCTACCTCTCCCGAATAGAACACTATATTATCCGGATTTCCGTTCAACTTGAAAGTTACAGGTTCGCCCACCTGATAGACTTGTTTATCCAGCGCCACGTTCAGTTCCACACTTGGAGCCTCATCTTCCATGCAGGAAACCAGCCCCACAAGTAACAAACCGCAATATCTTATTATATTTTTCATGTTCGATTATTTTAAAAAGATAAAAAATCAATTACCAACCCTCATTCTGCGTCATTAGCTTGTTGACGGTAATCTCCGTATTCGGAATCGGGAAGAGAACATTACGGTCCGTTATATTCTGCCCTACTCTACTTGCATATTTGAATTCCGACGGAGCAGTCGTTGAAATTTCCGTACCAAAAGCCTTCATTGTAGCCACATATTCTCCCCAACGAAGCAGATCGAGTTTACGCATCCCCTCAAAGCAAAGTTCCCTAAACCGTTCTTTTTTTACTTCTTCCAAGAAATCCGTCTTAGCCAAATCTGCGGGAAGGTCCACTGTCGCATCAACAGTATGAATCGGCTTCCCATAAGCTCTTCTTCTCACCTGGTTGATTGCGTCGTACGCTTCGTCGGTAGGACCGTTAACTTCATTCTCTGCCTCTGCTTTCATCAGCAGGACATCACTGTAGCGGACAACAGGAAAATTTGTGGAATTAAAGAGACGTGCTTTTTGTCCTATTTCGTACTCTCTTCTCCATTTACCTGGGTTACGATTATATATCTGAGTAGCCGAGAACATTACTTTCTTAGTTACCTGAACCACTTCCACCTCCTGTGTTTCCTCATTGACCTTTGTTTCTTCCACTACATTATAGTAATAAGGAGCTACATTCCAGTCCTTACGCAAATCACCTTCTCCATATGAATCATAAAGTCTTTTAGAAGCCTTCATCGGACCTCCTGAGTAGCCTATTGATTCATCACGGCACAAAATGCCATTCTCCACTCCTACGGAGCCGGCCAAATCTACCGTACCAATTTTGTTACCATACATGCCTATTTCCCAGATACACTCCTTGCTTTCATTAATATCTTGCGAATGATTAATAAAGATTTGTTTATAATCGGGGTTCAACTCATGCTTCGTAGAAGCAATCACCTTGTTGGCATATTCCAAAGCATCCGCATAGCGCGTCTCGTCTTTCAGAGGTTCACCCGCCATTTTAAGAAATACTCTTGCCAAAATAGCCTGAACCCCCGTTTTGGTAATTCGTTCGTTATAGCCAAGTGCATCAATATCCAATACCAGTTTTTCCGCCTCTTGCATATCCTTTACAATCTGTTTGTAAATATCCGTCAATGGCGATTTCGCCAAATAGTTATCATTGGCAGACATTGTCGGAGCAAGTTTCAAAGGTACTTCACCAAAGAAAGAGGTCAGCAAATAATAGTAATATCCTCTCAAGAAAAGAGCCTCTCCCTTTGCTGCTTTCATCATGTCGGTATCCAATTCTTTACCTTCAACACTATACAACAGAAGATTGGCTCTGTTCACTCCTTCATACAACACTTCCCAGAAACGTCCGACATCCAGATCAGCGGCGTCCATTACGCCTGCACGGATATTAGTGTTATTAAAATTATTAGTATAAAAAGACTCGTCACTCAGTACAAATAAGCTAAAAAGTCCCTTACTGTACATTCTTCCGTTTGTGTCAATCAGACGATTATACACTCCGTTCAACGCCTGTAACAGTTCGCTTTCCGTATTATAATAATAATCAGGAGAAACAAAATCAGGTTCCTTATCAAGTATGTTCGAGCAGGAAGTTCCTAACAGACATACAGTCATCCATAACAATATATTATGCTTCATATATACGATTTGATTTTAAAGGTTTAAAAAGAAATATCAACTCCTAGTGTTAAGGTTCTCGGCCTTGGATAAGGAGACCAATCGAAAGAGGGCGTCAACGCTGTAGGGCGAGTAGAAACTTCCGGGTCCGGTCCTGAATATCTAGTCCATGTAATCAAGTTCTGCGCAGAAGCATATACTCTCAATGACTTAATATTTATCTTTTTCAGCCATGCGTTCGGCAATCTATATCCTAATGATACCGTTTTCAAACGCAAGAAAGAACCGTCTTCAATAGTACGCGACGAATAAACAGCCGGTCCTTGCCCACCTATCCGGTAGAGTTCGTTTGTCTGGTTCTCGGGAGTCCAACGGTTGGCAAACGAAGCAAACATATTGAGTGAGGTACGAGCATTCGGATCACCACCTTCAAACTCAATACGGTTGGCATTCAGCACATCACCGCCATAGCTCCATTGAAAGAATACGTTTAAGTCAAAATTCTTGTACTGAAAGTTATTACCAAATCCGCCGATATGCTTTGGATTCGGATTACCGATAATAGTCAGGTCATAGTCATTCACCACTCCATCGCGATTAATGTCCTTGAATTTGATATCTCCCGGCTGAATTTTCTCACGTGCATTTCCATTATTGGGAACACCGTCTTTCAATATATAAGATTCCCCTACCTTATCGAAATCTGTGTACTGATAAACTCCATCAAAAATATGTCCGTAGAACATAGCAATCGGATGTCCCGGAATGGCAATATAAGGATAAGCATTGTTGAAATTACCCCAGTTCACACGGCTTGCCAAACTCGGTTCATCATCGTTCAATGACAAGACTTTGTTGCGATTGAATGATATATTGAAGCTGGAAGTCCATGAGAACTCTTTCGTTTGTATATTTTTAGTGTCAATGGTCAGCTCAAGTCCCGAATTGGAAACCGATCCTACATTTCTATAAGCAGACAAAAATCCCATACTAGGTGCCAATGTAGCATTCAACAGCAGGTCTTTCGTTTTCTTATAGTAATAATCTGCCGTCAACGAAATCCGATTATCCCAAAACGACATATCCAATCCAATATTAGTCTGTACGGTAGTCTCCCATTTTAGTTTGGGATTCCCCAACGTTTTCGGCACTACCCCTTTACCCGGTGTATTACCTGTACTGTACCCAGAGTCTGCCGTTATCTGTAAGGCTGTCAGTGCAGCATAGTCCGTCACACGATTGTTACCTGTCGTACCGATACCTGCCCTCAGCTTACCACTACTAATCCATTTTACATTTTTCACGAATTTCTCTTCACCAAATCCCCAAGCAGCGGAGGCAGACGGGAAATAAGCCCAACGGTTATCTTTTGGGAACTTCGACGAACCGTCGGCACGGAATGAAACGGTCAACAGATATTTGGACTTATAATTATAATCCGCTCTTCCTAAATAAGAAACCAAGCCGTTGGCTGTCTTGCTGATAGTGGCGGACGTCAGCTCACCCTCATCCAGTCCGGCGATCCCCAACGCCTCATTAGGAACATTGATTGCTCTGATTTCATCAATAAATGTACTATTATCCTGCACAGTGAAACCGCCCAACACTTTCAGACGATGTCCCTTCTTCAAAGGAACATCATATGTCAACGTATTTTCGTTCAACAGGCTAGTTCGCTCCGTGTTGGTTATCCAACCATTCACCTTGTTATTGGTATGACGATGTCCCCCTCGAGAGTTAGAGTTGAAAAAGACTTCTTTCCGTTGATGTATCTTATTATATCCACCAGTAATCTTGAGAGTCAGGTCTTTTAAAATTTTATACTCAAAATAAGCGTTACCGATGAAATTGTAAGTAAACAATGGGTTATACTCATTCTCGGCTGCCATCAGAGGGTTGATACGAAGATCAGTAGTCGGATCGGTTGTCTCATCATACAAGTCATTCAGCAAATCACCGTCATTGACACCTGCCACTGGACGGTACCCCCACAACGCATACATCAAACTTGCCGTCGGACTAGTCTGCGATTCAGATACAATGGTACCATATTTCTTCGAATACGTATAATTAGCATTAATACCTACTTTTATTTTCTTAGTGATTGTCTGATCCAATACAAAACGACCTTGATATTTTTTGTAACCGCTGTTCAACATAATACCTTGCTGATCCACCAATGAACCGGAAACAGAGTATCTCGTCTTTTCAGTACCACCCCTGACAGCTATATTGTGGCTATGCACCAAAGCATCCCTATACACCTTGTCCTGCCAGTTAATACCTTCGATATTCCGATAATCTTCCAATGTCCTTTCGCCAGCCAAGTAGCGCTTACTGTAAACGTTGTAATCTGCTTCCAACTGATAACGCACAAATTCATAAGGGTCAAGCATTTCCTGCTTCTTGATAATCTGTTGTACACCTACCCAGCCACTATATGTCACGGTAGGCGAACTAACTTTTCCTTTCTTTGTAGTTACCAAAATTACCCCGTTCGCACCTCTCGCACCATAGATAGCCGTAGCCGACGCATCTTTCAATATTTCAATAGACTCGATTTCTTCGGGGTTCAGCATATTCCCCACTGCCATTTCCAGTGGAAAGCCATCCACTACATATAATGGGGAATTATCCTGAGTTACCGAATTATTACCACGGATAACAATCTGCAAGTCACTACCCGGCTGTCCGTCGGAGGAAGTTACCTGTACACCTGCTACACGACCTGCAAGACTTTCTTCAAAGTTAAAAACCGGTGCTTTACGCATATCTTGCACATTCGCCTTTGCAATAGCTCCTGTCAAATCCTTACGAAGTCCGGAACCATACGCAGTAATCACCACTTCATCTAACAATTCTGAAACGGCACGCAAACGAATAGTCAGCTTCTTTCCATCCTCTACCATTACTGCCTGTTTTTCGTACCCAATAAAAGAAATCTCTAATTTTGTATTATCTCCATCTACCCGGATAGAAAAATTCCCATCCAAATCACTGATAGTACCCACACTTTTCCCAGCAACTGCCACAGAAGCCCCAATAATAGGTTCTCCTGTTTCAAAATCAATCACCGAGCCAACTACCGTTCGCGTTTTTGCCTGTTGGGCAATCGCTACACTGTTCATTTTTGAAACATCTTCTGCTGAATGTACTACAGAAGAAAAGGAAATAGATAAATACACAAGACTACAGCATCTAATGTACCACTTCGCTTTTGAAATAACTGCGTTCTTCATGGTGCAATACTTAATTTCTCGTTAACAATTTAAATGGTATATCTAAGTTTTCAATCTTAGCAACTGGTCTATTCTGGTCTACTAGATTTTGCAAACATAGCGATTATTTATTAAACTCCAAATAAATTTAAAGAAAAAAACATAATCACTCTTTCAGAGCTCACTAGAAAGCCCATAAACAAAGGAAAGTGTATTTTTATTTATTTTCAGAAACAAGAAAAAGAAAAACGGAACATACCTCTTTAATATAAAAAGGCTATGTCCCGCAAATAATTCGATCTGAAAAAACGAGGCTTCAACTCGTCCTTCTAAGAGAAGATTCCCTGATATTTAATTTTGCATCCAGAATAATCGACTTCGACAGCATTTTATCCTCATTATTGACATTATGCTTGATTTGCTCCAATAATAATTGTGCAGCATTCCGCCCCATTTCAAAAGTAGGTTGTTCCACACTAGTCAGATTAGGTTCCACAATAAACGCTTCCTTAGATTCGGAAAAACCAACTACTGCCATATCCTCCGGAATTCTAATCTTGTTTTTCTGAAGAGTTTTCATCGCTCCTATCGCCACCGGATCGTTCACTGCAAAAATTCCATCTGGCATTTTTTCCATTTCAAGAATCTGATGAGCCGCCATGATTCCTTTCTCCATCATTATTCCGCAGTCGATAATCAAAGACTCTTCAACCAGCAAGCCATACTTTCGCAAGGCATCCATATATCCATTTTTGCGTTTCTGCGCGATAAGCAAATCTTCAGAACCTGCCAAATGAACAATCCGCCTACACCCTTGCTGTATCAAATGTTCAACTGCAGCAAAAGCCCACTTATAATCATCAATAACTACATGGGGAGCACTCAACTCTGCACAAATCCGATTGAAGAAAACCACAGGAAAATTATTCCAGATCAAGTCAGAAAAGTAACTAGTATTTTCCGATTCCTGGGTAACCGAAATCAGAAAACCATCCACCATCTGCGCTTCCAACGCCTTCATATTCCGCAATTCATTCTCATGCGATTCATTAGATTGCATTATCAGCACATGATATCCTTCAGGATTCAGCACACTCTGAATACCCATAATTACTTCAGAAAAGAAAGAATTGACAAATTCAGGGACAATCACTCCGATAAACATGGACTGGCTTTGTTTCAGACTCAAAGAAATCGGATTCGGCTTATAATTCCATTTTTCTGCAAGCTCCAGAACAGCTTTGCGTGTTTCTGGATTAACATCCCATTTATCACATAAAGCTCTGGAAACAGTAGAAGTCGAAATCTTCAGTTCCTTGGCTAAATCCTTGATAGTCACTCTTGGTTTACTCATAGACTGTCACTCACTCTAAAAAATTTCCCGAATATAATCAAATTCCGGCAATTGGAATGTTAAAACTCCAAGAGTTTAATTTCGGGAACGTTTGCGGTAACGTTCCCGATGATTTATATTCCGAATTGTTTGTTTATCTGTAGAATCAAAAATATATTTGCTGTCAACTTAGATGTTTTTCAAACCTGTTTTGTTAACTAAATCATTTGATATGACTACTCTCGACATCATTACTATCGTACTATTTTCCCTTGGAGTTGTTTTAGTCGGATTGGCTTTCTCCCAAAAAGGTAAAAGTATGCAATCTTTCTTTGCCGCAAACGGAACCATGCCGTGGTACATGAGCGGCCTCTCACTGTTCATGGGATTTTTCTCTGCTGGCACATTCGTCGTATGGGGTTCTATCGCTTATTCTATGGGCTGGGTTTCAATCACTATCCAATGGACAATGGCGATCGCCGGTTTCATTGTAGGATTACTCATCGCGCCCAAATGGCATAAAACAGGAGCACTCACAGCAGCAGAATACATACATAAGAGATTAGGCAAGTCCACACAGAAGATATATACCTACCTGTTCTTATTTATCTCTGTGTTTCTTACAGCATCTTTCCTGTATCCAGTAGCCAAAATATTAGAGGTTTCCACCGGGCTGCCTTTAAATACTTGCATTTTATTATTAGGAGGGTTATGCATTTTGTATGTGTCTGCAGGCGGATTATGGGCAGTAATTTCCACAGACGTACTTCAATTCGTTATTCTGACAGCAGCGGTTATCATCGTGGTTCCTTTATCTTTCGATAAAATTAACGGAGTTACCGCACTAATAGAGCAAGTGCCCGACACATTCTATAATCTTCTGAACGATGAATATACTTTTGGCTTCCTGGTAGCTTTTGGAATCTATAATACTATATTCCTGGGTGGAAACTGGGCATATGTACAGCGATATACCTGCGTCAAAACACAAAAAGATTCCCAAAAAGTAGGTTATTTGTTTGGAGCCCTATACATAATCAGTCCAGTGCTATGGATGCTTCCACCAATGGTTTACAGAGTATATGACCCTTCGCTCTCATTACTTGATGCAGAAGGCGCATATCTGATGATGTGCAAGGAAGTACTTCCTAACGGGCTTTTGGGCTTAATGATCGGTGGCATGATTTTCGCAACGACCAGTGCACTGAATTCAAAGCTGAATATTGCTTCAGGAGTCATCACCAATGATATATTCAAAAACCTAAGGCCAAAAAGTTCCGACCGTACCCTTATGTACGTCGCAAGAATCTCGACTATTCTCTTCGGAGTATTCAGCATATTGATAGCCATGCTTATTCCTAAAATGGGGGGAGTTGTAAACGTTGTTATCAGCTTGGCGGCATTGACAGGCGTTCCTTTATATCTGCCTATCATTTGGACACTATTCTCTAAAAGACAGACTGCGACTTCCAACATCACGACTACTTTATTAAGCTTGGCTATCAATGGTTTATTCAAATTCATCACTCCACTAATGGGTTTCTCCCTCAATCGTGCCGAGGAAATGATTCTTGGAGTTACTTTCCCAATCCTATGCCTGGCCATTTTTGAGATATATTATAAAGCAAAGAACAAGGAATCGGAAAAGTATCAATCTTACTTAATATGGAATAAAGAAAACAATGCCCGGAAATTGAAAGAAATCGAAGAAAATGAATCGACAGAGAAAGCGGGCAATAATTTCAGCAAACGGGTAATCGGTTATGGCATCTTCGCTTCCGGAGCTGGCATTGCGATATTGGGTGGTATGGCAGATAACGGACAAAAACTTATCATCACAACTGGCGTCGTTTTTGCTCTGCTCGGATTACTAATGACAAGAAAGTCCAAACCAACAATATCTAAAGATTGAGAATTATGAGAAGCTACTATTTTCTTATCACACTGATGAGCATTTGTGTCATCTCCAATACTATACAGGCACAGAACAAGAAAAAGAAAAGCTTCAAACCCGGAACAGTGTGGGTCGATAACAATGGAAAAACTATTAATGCACACGGCGGTGGTATTATATATGTAGATGGCATCTATTATTGGTATGGTGAGCACAAACTGCCCAATAAATCTGAGAAAGAAAAAGCAGATGGTGGTGTACATTGTTATTCATCCACTGATTTGTATCATTGGGAAGACAAAGGAATAGTATTATCCGTTGACTATAAAAATGAAAAAAGTGATATTGCTGACGGCTGTATTCTCGAACGCCCTAAAGTAATATACAACAGGGCGACTTCTAGATATATGATGTATTTCAAACTCTATCCCAAAGGACAGGATTATAAATACGGTTATCTAGGAGTCGCTGCGGCAATTTCTCCTACAGGCCCCTTTACATACAGTCACAAGTTTTTAGGAGCAGATTCTCCATACGGTTCAGGAGATTTTTGTATCTACAAAGATGATGATGGCAAAGTATATCATTTCACGGTACGCAAGCCTGATAAAGCTTTTGTGGCAGGTGAATTAAATAAGGAATATACTTACCCACAGGGAAAGTACAAGGTAGTCACGGGAATCACTAACGAAACAGAAGCACCTGCCATCTTCAAGCATAAAGGTACCTACTATTTGCTGGGATCAGGCTCTAGCGGTTGGAAGCCCAATGCCGCGCGCATATTCACATCAAAATCAATAACGGGTGACTATACGGAAAAATCAAATCCCTGTCATGGCGTCAATCCATATAATGGACTTGGCCCCGAAAAAACTTTTGGGGGACAATCATCCTTCATTATTCCTGTACAAGGAAAGAAAAATTCCTATATTGCCATGTTCGATATATGGAAACCGGAAATGCCAATTGAAGGACTTTATATATGGCTACCCATTAAAATCCAAACTAATAGTATAAATATAAAATGGAGAGATGAATGGAATTTAAATATATTCTCTGACGAAAAGAAGATTATTCCACCGTTGCCAACGTCAATATACTAATCCGTATTCCCTCCACTTTCACCAGACAAGAAGCACATGCCAGCGTAGTAGAACCGGTGGTCAACACATCGTCAACGATCAGTATGTGTTTCCCGACAAGTGCTTCGGGACGTTGAAGTTCAAAGATACCTTCCACATTATCCCGACGTTCAAGTATGGATTTGTGTGTTTGCGTTTCCGTATTTTTCTTACGCAATATGGATTCTGTATCTATGGGGATTCCTGTTACAGCAGTGATTCCACGGGCAATCCATTCACTCTGGTTATAACCGCGAATTTGCTGTTTTTTCTTGTGAAGCGGTATAGGGATTATAACATCAATTCCTTGAAAGAAATGGGAAGATAAAAGTTCTGCTGCCATATACCGTCCCATAATTGCACCTATTTCCTTCTGTCCACCATATTTCAATCGGTGAAGAATCAGCCGGAAGTCACTTCCTTTCTCATAAAAGAAAAAAGAAGTAGCCCGTTCCAAAGGAATTTGTCCCCAGAAAAGCCGCTCTACCGGATTATCTTTTCGAAGATGATAGTTCGTACGAGGTAGTTTGATATTGCATACTGTACAAATACATTCCTCGCCCTTTGCTAACGGTCGGCCGCAAACAACACAGCAACGGGGAAACAGTAAAGATAAAAAAGAACTAAGCCAGTCTTTTACAAGAAGTGTGTGTTTCATAATAATAGAGATTTTAAAGTTGCAATACCACTTACATATTCAATGGAGGGACTTCTGCCAGAAGTTTCTGAAAGAAAGAATGCAGAGTTCCGTTTGTTGCAATAATATGATGTCCTTCTATGAAGTTATCTTCGCCATAGAAGTTAGTAACCTTTCCTCCCGCTTGCTGGACGATCAATGCCGCTGCGGAGTAATCCCATTTTCCGAGAAACGCTTCCATCCACGCATCGAAACGCCCAATAGCTACATAGCAAATTGCAGCGGCAGCCGAACCATTCATACGAATACCTCCCACTACTCCATAAAGTTGATCGATGAGATGAAGAGCGGTCTGTTTATATTGTAGATGATTATAAGGTAATTCTGTAATAACAAAGGCATCTTGAATATCCTCAACACTCGACACATGAATTTCTTCACCATTCATAAAAGCCTTTCCACCTTTCCAGGCATAGAAACATTCATCCCGGCAAACTTCATAAACAACACCTAAAAGAAGTTCGGTACGATTGCGTAAAGCGATACATACACAATAAGGAGCCTCATCATGAATATAATTTGTAGTTCCATCCAACGGATCAATGACCCAACAGTAGGGTTCGTCCTGATAAGTGGCAGAGCCTTCTTCTGTTATGAATCCCGCTTCGGGCAGTAGAGCAGCAAGTGCTTTCACCACTCGCACCTCTGACTCTTTATCTACATAAGACACATAATCATGTGCATGTTTTTCCTCCACACGCTCACGACGGAAGTTCTTCCGTTCTTCTTTCAAAAAATGTCCAACCTCTGTAGCAATCTGGCATACATCAGTGGTAAGTTGCTTTAAATCTAACATTCTATCTTTCGTAATTTAGGCAATCTGCAAATTAATGCCAAAATTATCACTTTTTTTGATAGAAATAAGAGTTTTACAGGAAAAAGATAAGTAATTCCAAGGCATACTCTATTAAATTACTTTTGCACAGAAAACCTATATTCCGTAACGGAATGATATTTCTCATGAGGTCGTAACACACAGGATGGAAATTCAGGATGATGTGGCGTGTCCGGATGATGGATGGTTTCCAATATAAAACCACCATATTTCTGTTGTGGACCACCTTTAGCCACAATCTTTTCAGAGAGTCCGATGCCAGTATAAATCAGTAAACCGGGCTCTGTTGTGTAAGTTTCTATTCGACGTCCACTTTGAGGTTCTGTGATCGTTGCGGCATAACGCAGATCTCCATTATAATCACGAAGTATCCAATTGGCAGAATAACCACCCATAAGTTTCATATGCTCATTGGGAGAGTTGGCACGTTCCGCAAAACTGTGAGGAGTACGAAAATCCAAAGGGCCTCCTGCTACCGCTTCTACCGAAGCCGGCACATACCATGGAGTATTAACCGTGACTGAATCCGCATTAATTTGCACAATATGATTTAACACCGAACCTCCGTCATACCCCTGAAGGTTAAAATAGCAATGTTGCGACATATTGACGATAGTCGGTAGATCGGTTACCGCCTCATATTCTATACGCCAAGTATTATCCGAAGTCCAGAAATAAGTGACTTTACAATCTAAGTTACCAGGATATCCTTCTTCTCCGTCAAGACTGCGGCGGGTAAAAACAATTCCAAGCGTATCAGGAGTATTGATTGGCATAGCTTTCCACATAACACGATCAAATCCTTTCATACCACCATGCAAATGCCCCGGATATCCGTTGGGAGATTCATTGCACGATAGCTGATACCGAATCGAGTCAATCATAAAAGCACCACCGGCAATACGGTTGGCATAACGCCCTAATAAAGCCCCGAAAAATCTCTCGGCTCCAATCTCGTAATCTTTAAGATTCTCATATCCAAGCACTACATCTGCCATTTTCCCCTCTCTGTCCGGCACTATAATATTCGTTATACGACAACCATAGTCAATTACTTTGATTTGAGCACCTGAAGCATTAGTCAGAGTATATTGGATAACAGTATCACCGTCTTGAGTAACACCGTAAAAAGCTGCTTTTACTCCAGAACTGGAGCCACATTCCGCACAAGCAGTAACAAGTACGGCTAAAGATAAACAAGCCAAAAATTGATTCATTTGATATTCAATATTAAGGAATAAATATTTATCGAATAAACAGCCACAAAAATGCAAATGCAGAAGAAGACAATATCTCTCTTATTCGTTTGAGTGCAATACTTATTTGCGTTTCCACAGTTTTCACAGAAATTCCGAGACGTTCGGCAATCTGTCTATAAGAAAGTCCCTCCTTCCGGCTCAAGGAAAATATTTCTCTACATTTCTCCGGAAGTTGTTCAATTGCCTGATTCACCACCTTTGTTAAAGCATCCATATCAAAACAATCTTTATATTTCCTTTCTTCCAGTTGCTGATTAAACCAGTTTTCCAACAACTGATGCCTGTTTTCCTCATCACGAAGATAGTTTAATACCCGATTTTTGGCAGCCCGGAAAAGATAGGTTTTGATATAGGTTATTTCAATACAATCTTTATTCTCCCATAGTTTGAGAAACACCTCCTGAATAACATCTTCTATAACTGCTCCATCATGCGTATAGAAGTTGAGAAAACAACAAAGTTGTTCATAGTATGTATCGTAATAATTTCGAAAGGCTTGAATATCCATCGTTCCCGGAATTGTGTTTATCAGTCTCACAAATCTACAAAAAATAATCTTCTTTCGGAATACATTTTCGTAAAGAGAACCATACCCTCAAAACACTTTCTAATACTAAAACCGAAATCACATTAATTGCACTAAACAAAAATGCTGATAATGACGCGGATCATACAGATTCTTTCTAAATATAAATCTGTATGAATCCGCGTCCAAATGAGCTTTACAAAATCGTTCAGAATTGTCTTTCTGCAAAAATATTCAGAGCATAAGGATCACTCACCGCTGCTTGCTCAATATATTTCTGTGCCAGCTTCGTATCACCAGTGTAGCGATAGGCCAGAGCTAGTAAATAGCTATAATAAGCACTCCGTTGCTGTACGGCACGATCGCAGAAACTTATAAAGAAAGGAGTAGTGGCAAAATAACCCGCATCAACAGTCTTCATGCCTTCGTTCCAATCTTGCAGTTTATAATTGATGAGTATATCCCCCTTAAAAGGCATACCCGTTTCACGATAACAAAGTGCCTGATAAAATGGCAATTCCGGTAAGTTCATATTACTAAAATAATCGACCTCAATACCCGTTATAAAATCAAAATTCTCATTGGCCTTGTCTTCCTGCCCCAAAGATTTCAAACAGATTGCTTCATAATATTTAAATGGAACCAATCTAACGATATTCCACAAACCTGCTCCCAGATTTTGAGGTAAAGTTTGCGCAGCCTTAAAACAATCAGTCGCTTCTTGCATCTTATTTTCTTTCATTAATCTACGCCCTTTCAGGAAATAAGCAAACATATACTGTTCTGCAACTGCATGCTCCCCACCTTCAGCTGGGACAAAGTTACGCCCCCTAAGAAGTTCTATTGCCTTATCCTCCTGTCCTGCCATGTTATAAGCTCGTGCCCATTCAAGCATAATATCATCGCGGCTAATTGCAGACTTATGATTATTCAGGAAAGAAATGCGTTCAGCAGGAGCAACTCCTAACTTACCCATTACATAGACCGTTTCAAAAATCAACTGTTCATCATTCGGCTTCAGGGATAATGCCTGCTTCAATAAGGGTAACACTTCATTTTTACGATTCATGTGTGAATAGTAAGCGACAGCCAGATTTCGTGCAGCACGATAATCAGTACTGGACAAGCCTTCCCAAAGAGCGACTGCCTTCTCATAATGTCCTTTAGCGTAAAGGGCACATCCCAACAGCAACTGTGCCTTCTGACTTCCCTGTTTTGCCCAATGAGACAAACAGTTCATTTCAATTCGCCGGCTTGGGAAAGCAATCCCTTCCGTTGCCGAATCATTCGGAGAACCGCCTTTTATATCTGCATATATGGCAGACAGACTAAAAATCAGAGGCTCGTGTGTTTGCAACATCTCTATCAGGGAAACAGTCTCTTTCTGCAGATCAGCGACAAGCAAAGTTTCTATAAGATCGAGACATACCTGATTCTTATCCGTCCGTATCTTTTCCATAAAATCCCGGGCACTAACTTTACCGGTCAGCACACCGAAGTAACGCGCCAAATGATTAAGTTTATCATTCGCTTCTACAGACAGATATTGACGCTCCGATGCTTTTTTATCTCCCTGCAAATAAGAAGCATATATCATCAACGCATTGGCTACAGCATTATCTTTATGATAAGTAATAGCAGTAGTAAGATGTTGAACAGCCTTGTCATACTCCAGTTTACGTATATCAAGCATAGCCACATAAGTCATGGCGGAAGAAACATAAGCACTGCTCCATGCTGCTTTCTGGAAATAATCATAGGATTTCTCCTGCTCATCGAGCGCTAAATAGACATGCCCTAACAAATAGTACAGTTTCCCATTTTCAAGACGCGTATTGAACCGTGTCAACACTTTTTCCGCCCTCAAAAGATATTCCAAAGCCTCACTATAAAAAGCATTGCGTAACTTTGCTTCTCCTAAAGCGATCAATGCAGGAGCAAAATTCGGATCACGTTCAAGAGCTTCTTTATAATAGCTCTCTCCTTTAGTGGCAGGATCACGATATTGATCAACATGCAAACCTTCAAGATACAACAAATGCGGACTTTCAACCTTTTTGATATTCGGCATATCCTGTGTTGTATGAGGAATATTAAAAGTATCGTGTTTCTTCACTGTATAAGACATTAGAACAGTTCCGTCATTAGCGGTGACATCTATTGAATACCCTAACCGCATTCTTACATCCGCAGGCAACGAATATTCTTCTCTCGCCTTGATCGTCGCATTTCCCGAAAACAGAACCCGGTCATCCCCTTTGACCGTAATCTTCACATTACGAGTCTTATTCAACTGCACTTTAATCGCATCCTTGACGTATATAGCTCCTGTCGTATTTGCAAAGTCGGGAACCCCTATCTCTCCGATCGGAAACCAATATTGCGAAAAAGTTTTAGTCTCCATCGGTTCAAGCCATGTAAAATCCGGCTGATTGTCAGAATAGCTGCCTGCCATCAATTCACAATAGGCTCCATCTGTATCCGTAAGAGCATTTTCCCAAGACTGGGACAACTGATTGTAAGCCCATGTGAACATCTTCTTACCGGGTGACACATGATGATCTCCGATATGCACAACCCCGCATTTCCTGCCGGTATCATAACCGCCAAAGAAATCATACTGCGATGCAGCACTAAAATAAGAGGTAGGCTGAATCGTATTCTTATGTTTGCTTATATCAACTGCACCGTCATAACGAATACCATTAAATATTCCCGCCGCATTTGTTGCAACCGGATAAGTGGTAACCGAACGTTTGTAATGGAAAAACACATGGCTTACATCGTGCGGAAAGAATATCTCATAATTCTTATTCGAAGGTACCGCCACATTCTCCCACCATAAAAACGAATGTCTTAACAGGGTGATATTCGACAATTTGACTCTTGTCTCAAAGATAGACTCACCGGGGTTAAGCACAATACCAACCGTACCTTTCATCCGGTCTGTCGGATCATGTTCCGAAACCCAAACGATCACTCCTCCGCCCGGCAACTTTTCTATCTCATAATCAGTGGGCATAAAAGATGAAGCCCGATGATGAAAAGGCCAGTTAAACTCCAGTCCACCGGAAATCCACGAGCCCAAAGCACCGATAAGAGCTGGTTTTATGACATGGTTCTTATAGAAAAAATCATATCCATTCGTTTTATCTTTGGCAGCATATATCTTCCCACCGATTTCCGGCAATATTTGGAGTTCCAAATATTCATTTTCTAATTTGATAAGCGTATATTCTTTATCCACCTTTTGTTCCCGATTCACTTTCAAAACAATTTTATTGGGATAAGGATTGCCACTCGACCGCTGGTGTACCCTGTTTTCGGCAAACATCGGCAGTTCCTCACGTTCGGGTTCTGTGTATGTCGGAATACTGACTTTACTTACAGACACCTTGACCGATTGTGCTTTCGCGCTTGTAGTGAGAAACAAAATCAAAAATAAAATATTGAAATATTTCATGAGTGTATGTATTATGATTAAAAAAAGATTTTTCATTTTACTCTATCTTGACACAACGGACAGATGCTGCCGAAGCACGGTCCAGACCTGTAAAATTAAGATTTGCATTATTATAATAGAAGTAATAAGCTCCTGTTGTCCCTGGATTACTAGTCCATTGGTACCCCCGATATTCCTGATAAGCAATCTTATTAGCTCCCTTATCCAGATAACCTCCTGTCGGGAAGTAAGAAGTTTGCGAACCATCAATCACAAACAGATGCCCGTAATTGTTATCACATTCCGTTTTTGAAGTAAAGGTGAATCCCTGATAGCAATTCTGATCGGGCACACAATAGCCTTCCGGACAAGGATCATACACAGTCTTTACATTCTTAGTGAGACCATCAGAATTTCCCCATAGTCCGTTATTCCGCCATTCATTATGCCAGTCATTCGCAGAAAAAATTCTTATATCAGGATTGGATATGGTATAACTTACTGTTCCCACTTCAGCAGAAGTAGTTGCATTTGCGGTCAGTTCCTTGTTATCCACAGTTGTCGCACTCGAACGGACAATATCAAGCGGACGCGGGAACGGATCTTTGCGCCCCCACTGATACCATGCACCATAAGCATTCTGATCTTTAGGAGTAACAGAAGTTGCACCCAAATTACGATCCATCATTTTGAATGTTCCCCGTTCCTCATTAACATAGGTAAGATCCGATGCTTCAGTCACCCAAATATGGAAAGACCATACATTCTTGCCCGATGCATCTCGAATAGCCACAAGGGCATTTCCTTTCACGCCACTTACAGGAACTTTTAAAGTAGTTCCCTCCAATGCAGGAACAGCAGAAAGAACATCTCCTGATGAAGACGAATTCGTTTGTGTCCACAAAACAGTTGCAGACACAGCCTTATCTACTAATTCCCCATTGACATTCACTCTCGGGCGATTTTCATAAGTATAATCTCCTGCCAATGAATAATAAGGTGTGACATCTATTTCAAGTGTTCCTGCAGATGCCGTACGATAACAGTTTGCCTTACCATAATACAACGTCACCGGCAATAATTCCATCGGTTTGACAACCCCGGCTTCAATAGTGAAAGCACCCGGAGTTGCTTGTTCGTAAATACGTCCGGCAGCATCCGTTATGACGAAAGTCAACCCTTTGGTATAATTTACCGCAGGAAGAAATAAAACAAAGTCTGTATGAGCTGAGGGATTATTATCAGCAGAAAGAGGTATACTTGTATCACAAGTAACCAATGCAGTAGCCGCAGCAGAAGGAGTGGAAGACTTCCGAAGTGATACGATTCCATCCGCTGCATTGACATCAGCTATACCCGACACCTGTTCTCCGTCATTACCGCGTACAGCTACAGACTTAATACTAATTCCCATTAACTGATAATCAGTCAGTTGTATCCGTACTCCACCACACAGATTCTTAAAAGAAAAGGCTTCACCATCAGAGGCTGCCGCCATCGGCAAAGATGATATTTCACTATCGGCATTAAATGCACCCATCCATTTCTGTCCGGCAAGTGCCGAAAAGTCAACAGCAAGTGTCGTACCTTCAAGCCGGCTGCCTGACGCAGCCGACGCCGGATAAATAGCATATCGGATGGCATCATCTACAGAAGCGTCCACCGGATCAAAAACAGCGGTACGAACACTATTGGCAGTAGTAGTATAAACAGCTCCATTCGGCGTTGAAGTGCCAAACAGCCGTATCTCATCATTTTGGGTCCAAACCACATTCATGGATGCATTAAGCGACGTGCGTGTTGTGGCGGTAACAGCACAAATTGCCGTAATGGATTTTTCTCCTCCTTTTACGGTCGGTTCCGGAGAAAACGCCTCGTCATCAGTTTGCACACAACTACCCAATGATAAACCAATTACCAGAAGAATCAGAATTTTATTTTTTTTCATGGTCTCGCAAATTTAAAATGTTATCATTATTTCCATGTACCTTCCGTATCGCCATTATTCCAGGAAGGTCCAGTACCGGTATCTCCTTCCCCCGGTAGAGGTTCAGGGTCCGTAGCAGCTTTTAAAACGATTGGCAACCATTTCTCATAATTCGTAGCAGTCAGTCCAGTAAAGGTATCACTACCATTCTGATCGTATAAGGTAGCATTAAACATCAAACGGTCGGCCACCACCCGAAGTAAAGTCCGTGGAATAGCCATTTCGACTACATATCCCTTATCGGCTGCCGTATCACCAAAAGTTCCGTGAACCGCACCTTTACAAGTTACTGAAGAATGACTACATTTAATGGTATATTGAACTGCATCCGGAATAAGAGAGATTTTAAGAGGAGTTCCGGTAGCATCTCCACCCTGAAAAATCAATTCCATGCTGTCGTCTGTAGTCAAGTCTTTATCAAGACGTTCCACCAGACAATATACATTTTCTGCATCATAAGCAAAGCGGAACACGGCTTGTGTAGTGGACACACTTCCGATAAATAGTGCATCACTGACTGCACTCCAATCCGAATTGTCGGCGTCTATCACCGGTGTCATTCCGGAAGCATTAATCCGATGATTCAAAACAAACTGTCCAATCTGAATACGGGCAGCATCTTTATTCTCGCTATTGACAAAAGTAGCAGGCATGGCAGCTACAAGAGTATGCGGATCAATAATTTCCGTTGCTCCCCAATATCCTTTTCCACTGAATGGCTGATACGTTTCTCCCCATTGGGAAGCCTCTGCGTTACCCACCTGCATGGTAAAGAGAGAAGAAGCATTGTACGACAAAACAGTCTCTCCCGAGGGGAATTGTGCCAGATAAGGTGCTGCAGCCTTCTGCACAAAATTGAGTTTACGGTCCGAAGGCCCTACTTCATCTCCGGTCAATGGAGCCGAAGCCCAGTTGTCGGAGCTCCACGCCATTGAAATATGATAAACGTCGCCTTCATCTCTGAAACGTGTTTCTGTAGCTACTGCAATCTTCGTCGAATTATTTAATTCGCGGGCAGAAGGCATCTGATCCGAATAAATTTGTTTGCCCGAACCATCTATAGCCAGTCCAGTCTTTTGACGGATCACCTTTCCAACGACCGTCCATGTCCGCCCATTATCCATAGAGCGCAGCATGGCAGTCCCCGAATCGGCTGTGAGAGGCTCGCTATCCGTAAAATAGACCTGTATTTCACCCGAACGAAGTTGTAATGCATAAGGTTCCCAAGTCGTTCCCTGATAAATAATCTGGGCAGTCGACCAGGTACGTCCATTATCGGAAGAACGCCTCATCATAATACCATTACTCTGCGGATCGACCCTGTATCCCTGATTCAAGCGAAAGGAAGCGAATGCCAAAATATCCTTATTTGCCAGAACGACTGCATCACATGATGAGAAACAGCGTGTATCACTGGCACCGGAAGTTTGCTGGGCACTTTCGCTCTGAAACAGAGGACTAGATGCATTCTGCCATGTAATCAGATTAGTACTTAAAGCATAATAGACATTCCAAGCCTGTGGTCCCTGCTGGTATAGCAGCAAATAGGTCCCGTCACCCAATTTCTTGATACGGGGATAAAGAGCATTCACAGCCGACAGTGCCGGACTTTCCAAAGTCAGCAACCGGCGATAGTCTAACTCGAGAGAACTATTCCCCCATTCGTCCGCATGAGAGTTCACTGCTACATTTTCACTTTTATTGAGCGACTGAATAGAGGTTATCTCTCCGGTGACCGGTTCAGGGTCAGGATTTGAATTAGGACGCGGATTAGGCCACTCATCCGTTGAGGTATAAGATGTACAAGCAACGAGAAGCCCCATCACTGTTACCAAAAGGTATCTATGAGTTTTTAACTTTTTCATCATATTCATTCTTTTATTTGTTCAATCCGTTATCGATCAGTTTGAAGTCATACTTTTTATAAAATCAATTTCTTGTTGACTATAAGGTGTACCATCCAGACGGAATATATCATGAAACCAGATTTCAGGTTCCGGATCTCCGGCTTTGCTCGACCACTGTAAATGGAAATTACACTTTCCTGCTGTCAATCCCCAACTGATGGCACCTACCTTTTCACGTTTAAGAATCGGCATTATTTCTTCAAAAGTTGAACGAGGACGTCCCATATACTCCTGACAGATAACCGGACGATCAAACTGCTTCATGAAAGCGATGAATTTTTCCATTTCTTCAGGTCCATAATAACAGTGAAAGGTCATAACATCACAATTCTCACCCAGAAAACTGATAATCGGCAAATTACTGCGTGTGCCATGTCCTCCGGGATAAATCCATATCGGAGACGACAGCGGTTGCGAGGGATTCACCTCACGTGCCCAACGGAACACTTCGCGCAACAATGGCATACTATGTGCTTTCTGCTTGAAGTTTTCCGGTTCGTTATATAAACACCACAATAAAATACGATCATCTGCTTTAAAGGTAGTCATCACATCTTTCACGTAACGTTCCAGACGCGGATACGTTGACGGATCATTGACGGATGGTGCTCCGGGGCTCTGTATCCATTGAGAGTTATGAACACCCTGTACAGAAGCCGGTTGTACACCGAGTTTCGGACTCTCAAAACGCCCACCATTCGTAAAGAAAGTGACGATGGCACGCATACCATGTTTCTGACAGATACCCAGAAATGTATCCAGTCGTTTTTTAAACCCTGCCGGATCCGCTTCCCACACCATATCATGCAGGAATATGCGTACCGTATTGAATCCGAGTTCCCCGGCACGTCCCAACTCCAACTCCATGGTTTTCGGATCAAAAGTCTCCTCTTGCCACATCTCAAACTGATTAATTGCCGTAGCAGTAACGTAGTTGATACCCACCGGCCATTTTTGAGATGCGTACCATGCGTTTGCTTTTTCCGTCGACCATCTTTCAGTCTGTTGGGCGCAGCCGGTTGTTGTCAATAAAAAGAGAATTGTTGCAATCAATATATTCAATCTATTCATAAGAAATCAAATTAATTAAGTTGTTAATACCCAGGATTCTGGTCTTTTGTCTGATCCAATGCCATATTATAATTAAATTCATCGGTAGGGATAGGCCACCAGTAGGCTGCATCTCCCACTTCGGATAAAGCCGAAATACGTCCGGCAGCCAAAGCTGCTTCTGCAAGCTTTCCACAACGCTTCAGGTCATTGTAGCGTTTACCTTCAAAAATCGTTTCGTAGCCACGCTCCTGCAACACCAGCGCAAGGAAAGCATCTTTACTTGCATAATCGGTCAGTTTGTAGTCTGAAGAAGATGCTTGTGTCGGTTTCTGTCCGTAAGCACGTCGCCGCACCATATTCAATTTTTCCATGGCATCATCGGTAGGAGCTCCTTTCCAGCGACAAACAGCTTCTGCATAATAAAGCAGAATGTCAGCATAACGATATACCGGGCTGTCATTGGGAGTTGTACTGCTCCCTGTCCATTCCGAATCTCTGAATTTCGAGCAAATCATACCCGTTTTAGTCAGTGCATTGAGTGTTCCATTCTGCGTTTGTTTATACAATCCGAACTGATAGCGTAAATCATTCTGGTCCCAATTCTGAATAAATTTATTCTTCTGATAATCGGTATAAATCCCTACAGCTCCCATATTCACGAAAGGATTGGGCTTGCAGAGATACATATAGGCGATGGTCGATCCACTATCGCGGTTGAACTTTATATAGAAAATTTCTTCAGAAGTGGCATTAGCTGTATGACCGTAAAGGTCGAGGAAATCATCCGCTTTGCCAACCTCAACCAGAGAATATCGTTTGGATGAAATAATTAAACCGGCTGCTTCAGCCGCCTCTTCATAGCGACCGGCATAAAGACAAGCTTCTGTTTTCAATGCCAATGCGGCATAACGCGAAGGACGTCCGGCAGCTTTAGCCACTTCCGGCAGATTGGATGCAGCATAATCGGCCTCATCAATCACAAACTTCCAGATATCAGCTTCCGGAGTACGGGGTTTATTAAAGTCATTCATGTTCTGTTCATCAAAAAAAGGAACGGCGCCCCAATTTCGTGCCAGCCATGAATAGGCGAATGCACGTAGAAAACGTGTTTCCCCAGTGAGGTTGTTATACTCCTGTTGCGAGAGTGGAGTATTACCTATACCGTCAAGAATATTATTGGCAAAACGAATGGCACGATACAACACCGCCCAGCTATCTTTGGAGAAGCCCACCCCACCACTGGTAAGCCCGGTATCATAAGCTGTGGCATAGTTACCTCTTCCAATACAATAATCCGCCAGTCCTTCTTCCAGAACAATCAGATAACGACTGAATCCCGGATCACGACGGAGTTGGAAATAGATGGAATTGATAACACTCTCCACTTCTTTGGCATTCGCCATAAAAGTCGTTGCATCCACTTTCTTCGGATGTTCTTCCAAAGAGCCCATATCTTCACAAGATGTGTTCATTGCCAGTATCATAGCAAAAGCGGCAATATATATCAATAATTTTTTCATAAGACATCAGTTTTTATATGTTAGAAAGTGAGTCGGCATCCAATCGTATAAGTACGGGCACTAGGATAACAATACGAATCTACCCCCTGAATCATCGAGCTTCCGCCACCATTGGCATTTATATCCGGATCCCAGAAAGGGTAGCTCGTAATAGTAAACAGGTTTTGGGCACTCACATAGACACGGGCGCGCTTGATGAATTTGCTACGGGCACAAGGTACATCGTAGGCCAATTCGAGGTTTTTCAGTCTGACGAAGCTGCCGTCATAAACAAACCGATCGGACATTTTATAGGAAGTCTGGTCGAGATTGGGATATTTTGCGGTAGGATTCTCGGGTGTCCAATGATTGTAGTACACCTCGCGCAACGTATTCCCGTTATATCCATAATCATAAGCTTGTGCAGCCATACTAAGCGAATATATATCATTACCTATTGAACTCTGGAAGAAAGCGCTTAGCGTAAATCCTTTATAACTGACTGCTGTAGTTAGATTGACCAAAAAATCAGGATTAGGATCACCGATGATGGTCTTGTCTGCTGCTGTGATGGCAGAATCATCATCCATATTCTTATATACGATATGACCGTTCTCATCGTATCCATCTTCAACATATCCGTAGAAAACATACATTGGCTCACCCACACGCATCAGATTGAGTTGGTCTTTCAGAATGGTGTTATCCAATTCGCCACCGAAAATATCCTTATCTTCCGAAAGGACCAGCACTTTGCTGCGATTAAGCGAGAAGTTGACACCCAAATCCCATTTCACAGCACGATCAATAATCCGCCCGTCGAGTTGCAACTCAAACCCCGAGTTACGGATGGAACCGATATTACGCAGGGCAGTGGTGTATCCACTTGAACGAGGCATCTCTACATTGTTCAGCAAATCAGTCGTTTTCTTCCGATAGTAATCCGCAGTCATGCGAAGGCGATTATTAAACAGGGACAGATCAACCCCCACATTAAACTGTGAGGTTGTTTCCCATTTCAAATCGCCGGTGTAGGTATCTGACGGGACATACGCCACTGTTGTATTCTTATCGAATACTACATTTTCCGTCCTCAATGTGTTCTGCGTAGAATACGGTGAGATGGCAGTGCTACCGGTCACTCCGTAACTCAAGCGGAACTTTAGATCCGAAAGCCACTCTACATCACGCAAAAAAGACTCTTGCGAAAGACGCCAGGCCGCTGCCGCTGAAGGGAAGTATCCCCATTTGTTTCCTTTACTATAACGTGAGGAACCATCAGCACGAAGACTGGCAGTCAATAGATAGCGATCAGCATAATTATAGTTGATACGTCCCAGAAATGAGAACAAACGCCAATCTGAATAAGAAGATGTCGGCAACCCTTTAACGGTAGCTGCATCCATGTCATAGGTTTCAGTCACATCACTCAAGAAGCCTTCGGCCGTACCCGTTCCCACAGTTTTCGATGTACTCTGTTCGTAGGTAAAACCACCCATCACACTCAAATGGTGTTTTTTTAGAAAACTCTTATTATAGGTTATGATATTATTACTTGTGATACCGACTGTTTCTCCAAATGTAATAGAGGCAGCCCCTTGTGAATTAGGGTATTGTAATGACTTGTAATAATCTTTGCGGTTCTGGTTATTGTTAACGTTGGCAGATAACTGAATTGAAAGTCCGTCTATCGGTTTTATTGTCAATGAAGCATTTGCCATAATCCGGTTGGCGTACCATTTATTATCCACTTCTTTCACATAAGCCAACGGATTTACCGGTGCAATCGGTTGTGTCTGGAAGTCATTCCAGGTTCCATCGTCATAATGAGGTGTCGCTGTTGGCGGCAGAATCAGTGTAGAACCGATAACAGACGTTCCCCGGCTACCTCCCTGTGAATTCATCTGATTATGATTGGACCGGCTGAAAATCAAGTTGCTCGACACGGTGACATATTTTGAGATGTGATAATTCAGGCTCGAACGGATAGACATACGTTTATAGCCACTTTCCTTCACGATACCTTGCTGATCGAAATAGCTGGCGCCTAACGTTCCCTGAACCTTTTCCGTACCACCAGAGACATTCACAGAGTGGTCGGTAACAAGTGCATTACGAAACAGTTCACGCTGCCAGTTGGTACTATGCCGGGTAGATTTAATCTCTTCATCGGTATATATCGTAGGCTGATTATTGATCGCTGCTTTTTCATTCAGATAGTTCATATATTCCCAAGCATCGAGCAGCTCAAGTTCTTTAGCCAGACTCTGTACACCAAAGCTGGCATTGTATTCCACGGTAATCTTCCCCTCTTTAGCTTGCTTCGTCGTAATCAGGATGACACCATTGGCACCACGCGAACCATAGATAGCAGTTGCGGAAGCATCTTTCATCACTTCAACAGATTCGATATCGGCCGTATTAATCATATTAATGTCACCCGGAAATCCGTTGATAATCCAAAGCGGTTCATTGTCACCCCGAATAGAATTGGAACCACGTACCCTCACTTGTATTCCGGCTCCCGGCTGGCCATTAGTTTGCTGAATCTGTACGCCTGACACGCGTCCCTGTAATGCTGACGCAACAGAAGTATTTGCATATTCAGTAATGATATCGCCTTTGACGGAAGCTATCGAACCGGAAAGGTCCCGTTTGCGTTGTACGCCGTAACCTACCACTACTACTTCATCCAATGTCTCTGTATCTTCTTCAAGAACGAAATTCATTGAACGTACCCCTGCCACCACCTTTTTGCTCTGTGGGGCGTAACCTATAAACGTCACATCAATAGTGGCACTTTCAGGTACATTCTGCAACTCAAACTTTCCGTTAAAATCGGTAACCGTACCGTTGGTAGTACCTTTTACCAGTACGCTTGCTCCGATGACCGCTTCTCCCTGTTCATCTTTCACCACACCCGAAATCGTCCGGTTGGTCTTCGTCTGCACCTTTTGTAAAACAATCTGTTTGCCTACTATTTCATACGCAATGTCACTTTTATCAAAGGCCTGTTTCAGCACATCCGAAAGATATTGAGAACCTCCTTTCAGGGAAACAATACGTGACAGAGGGATAGAATTATCGAACACAAAAGTATAATCTGTCTGTTTTTCAACAGCTTGTATCAGATTCTTTAAAGAAATCTGCCTGGCAGCGATATTGACTTTAGTCTCTTTCTGCGCCCATAGCGAAGGGCTGGAAAGCAGGCTGCCCAAAACAAGAATGCTACATAATATTTGTTTTAGCTTCAACATTGTAAACTCATTTAAGGTTAAATAAAGGAATTAATTATTACCTTTGTCTGCATAAAGCAAGGCTATACCTGTGCCATCCGTCTGACGGATAGCATACATACGCAGGTTTTGCTCTTCGGACGTGGAAGATGGCACTCTTCTGCGTCCTTTTTTATTCTTCGATTACTTTCTTCCGGTTATGCTCACCTCCTCTCCGTTAATAGTGTATGTAATCGGAGTCACCCGATTAATGATCTCAAGCATCTCTCGCAAAGATTCTGTTTTAATTGTCATCCAATAACGTTTATTTTCCGGTACATCATGCAATTGAATTTTGATGCCATACCATCGTTCCATTTTTTGAACTATTTCCTGCAGGTTCTCATTTTCAATTTTCAACTTGCCCAATCGCCATACGGACTCTACTTCAGCATCGCAAGCCTCCAATTTACACTTCTCCATTTCATGCAAAGGAATAATGACTTTCTGATTGGGTTTCATATCTGCCAGCAGCTTGTCCGTTAAAGCCGAGACAACCGTCACGTGCCCTCTAAGCAGTACAACTTCCAATTCTGAATGGTCTCCATATCCATTGACATCGAATGCCGTACCATGAACCAACACTTTCACATCACCCACTGATACATCAAACTGCCTCTTACTGTCTCGCACCACATCAAAAAAGGCCTGTCCGTTCAATTTTACAGAACGGCAATCTTTGGCATAATCCGTAGAATAGGTCAAAGTAGAACCGGAATTCAACCAAACTTTAGTGCCATCCGGCAAACTGACTTCAGCTTTCTGGCCAACAGGAGCTGTAAATGAGACTAATCCTACTTCTTCCTCTTCCGAAACCAGCAGAGAGAGTGAGAAGCCCAACACCAGTGCCAGCATAGCAGCAATTCCCACTGCCTGATACAACAACCGCCGCGTGTACATCTTCACAGGTTTCACCAGATTCAGATTACTCATTATCTTTTCCCACACACGTTCTTTATCAGGAATTACCGGATGTATTCCCGCATGAGCTATCTGCCAGCTCTCGCACAGTTCCTGAAATTTCTGTTCGTGCCCGGCATCAGCATTCCGCCATTCCATGATTTCTTTCTCCTCCTGCGGAGAAGCAGTTCCCAATAGATATTTAGATATGATAATATAAATGTCTTCCATATTTAAATGTGTTTTATAAGCTCTTTTATTAAATAGACCCGTAACTTTTGAATTACCCTGAAAGCATTCGACATTTTTTTCATAACACTCACTAAACAACTCTATTTTTTCTCATTTAATGCATAAGTCAATGACTTTACCCTAAAAAGAAAAATCACCCTTACTACGATATATTTGTAGTAAAGGTGATTTTAGTAAGCTCAAGGCTTGTCGGACTACTTTAACTATAGCCAATATTAAGGAAGCATCTCAAATTCAGAGCCAACCTCTCTTGATTCTTATATAAAATACATATTTTTTCATTCTTCCATTATAATAACCTTACTTCTGAACCACAATTTTCAACTTACAGGTACGTCCATAGAGTAATGCCACACCGTCATAAGTGAGTCCGGTTATGCCAGCTCCCGAATAGGCTGGCCCCTGGCTTCCTACCACTCCTGTAGGAGTAGCTATTTTACATCCTCCGGCAACTAATGCATCCATATCGTTTGCGGCTTCAATAACATGAATGACACCGTATTTGCCCGCCGCAGTAACAAAGGCAATATAAGAACCGTCTTTTATCTGCAAACTACAAGGATCATTCGGATATCCATCAGACGCATTGACTCTTTGCATTAACATATCGGCACCTCCTTTAGCTATACTTTCCAATACATTCAACGCCTCAAAAGTCTTGACGTCCGAAGCCGCGTTCGCCATCATCACATCAATACCAAGATCAGTAACCTTATCATCAGGTATAAGAGTAAACAACGTTTTGTTGGTAGCAACACCTGCCGGTTTGATCCAGTCATTCACATCATAAGCTCTCCCTATCGGCCCTCCATTAATTCTTGACGCACTGACATAAGAGAAACCTCTGTTTTTAACGGCAACAAAGCTCGGATTTCTCCATATATTGATGAAAGCAAAGTCTACGCTATTTGCCTTTGAGCCATATCCTTTAATTTCCTTCAAGCTTAATACATGTTTCTGCACACCCCGTATCATTATTCCCTCTATGGAGAAAATATAAGGTTGATCCGGTTCTGTTGAATGTTCCCATTCGGGTGCCATTTCGATATCGCTGAAAACAAGCGCAACATTATTGTCAACACCCTCAAGACCTTCGATATTGATAATCTTTTCCTCTTTCAACCCCTCTATATCTTCTACCACAATCTTGATTCCATTGGTCTCTTTATTGTCTACGACAGTTTTTAGGATAAATTCCATTTCCAACGGATTGCCTGATACCGGAATAGTCGTATATTCCTTCAGGTCACCCAGTACTTTATTACACAACGTATGTTTTATAGACTTAATGCCCACAGCTGAACGAATCACTACAGACAGAGAAACCTCTTCATCGGGTACTAAAACAGGGAAATCTGATGGTTCGGTGAATATCTGGGATGGAAGTTTGGTTATCTTTTTAATAGGTATTACCTTTTGTGCCGTTTTTGTCAAAACGTCCGTTGATGTTACCAGTATCCCGGCTGCTTCACGCGTGTTGACCTTGACATTCAAGTCAAATTCAAGTGTCATATCAGTTTGCAAGGTATCTATCTTTAAACGTTGACGTTCAGTCGCGTTTATCTCTTCATATTCTCCATTCTCATCCATCTTCAACAAGGTAGCATATATGCTATGTATACCCACAGCTGAAAAACTTCTGGCAGATACAGTCACCGTCGAGTTATACTCCACCACATCTATCTCGGAAGGAGAAGTTAGTTCTACAGTAGGTGGCGGATACGCGTTGTCGTCCGAATAATCGGACTCACTATCACTACAATTTGTCAACAACAAACCCCATGGAAGGGCAAGTATCAGGATCATTATATTTTTGATATATTGCTTCATGACCGTTCATTTTTTATTTTAAAGATTCGATTTGTAATTGAAAACAATGTAAATCTCCGCTTACACTTGTTTCGGTTACCCCCCTAAAAGCCCATTTATGTGAAGTCAGGACAAATATACAATACTCGGAGTCTCTATTTCTATTTTCCACTTCTACGAAAGAATAGGTATCAGAAGTTAAGTTAGAAGTAATTGCCGACTCAAGATTAGGCAATAACGCACGTTTAACAGTGCCTACCAGAACCGTCTGTTCGTTTACCTTTTTCTTGAAAACGTCGACAGCCGGAGCTATCAGGTCTTCACTATTTAATGATACAGAACAGAAGAGCATATCTATTCCGTTCACTGCTCTGTTTTTGTTTCAAGATATCTGCAATCGTTTTTTACTACATATTGTGTCATTTCGGAAATAGTAGAAGGAAAAAGCACAGTACTGCCGATTATCTTTTTTTCTCCGTCACTATAGCTGACAGGTACAAACACCGGCACTTTCTTGCTTTCTCTAGCAGTCTCCGTACCCGTATTTATGATTGCTGTTTGCCCATAGACAGCGTTCGTCCTGTCCAGCAATGCCACTGAATGAACAGTGTTTCTGATAGATGACGCCACCTCTTTATAACTACAAGAGCTAAATAAATTTTGCTCTGACAAGTGCGCATAAACCAATACGTTAGTTGTTCTGAACCGGTTCCATTCCGGAATTTCTTCTCCCTTGTTATCCTCATCACTACACGAAACGAACAGGCAAGAGATGACACATATAAATAGCAGATATAGATAGTTTGATTTCATATTTCATTCATTTTACAAATTCAACTTCAGCAAACAAAGCCCTGTGGTCAGAAACTTCCGGATTAGATAAAACTTTAAACGATTTCACTTTCCACTTATTCTGTGGAAGTCCGAATATATAATCAATCTTGATTGTCGGCTGATCTGCGGGATAGGTGAATGTATCATCACAGATTCTCTGCCAGTTCTTCATTACCTCACAAATCACATTAGAGTCGGTCCGGGCATTAAAATCTCCCCCCAGCAGTGTCGGGGTATCTCCCGTACCAATCCGCTCATTAATCTGTTCGGCCATTGCGCTCCTTATCAGGTCTGTCGAATGATCCAAGTGAGTCGTTCCTATCCTGATTACGTCTGAAGTTCCCGGTTCCTGAATATCTACATATAATAGCGTCCGGGGTTCTTTGGCTCCGTCTATACCTTCAAAAGTTTTGTTATTGATATAAACAAAAGGATATTTTGAAAGGATAGCTACTCCATATTCTCCACCACCAGTATCCATCGCTTTCCCGAATACGGAAAACAATCCCAACTCCGCAGCCAATTGAGTGGTGAAATCCTGATTTTTATTCCTTTTTGTGTTGTAATCTATCTCTTGCAACATTACAACATCCGGATTGTATTTCCTGATAAATACAGCATACTCCTTCACCGAGTAGCCGGTCATTTCCCCGGACATCCGGCAATTATAGCTCATTATTTTAAGAGCCTGCGCATACGTACTTTGATACGCAAAGAAGAAAAGGCATACCCATACAATGGGCTTTAAAAGTGCTTTCATAAATTTGTTTTTGTTATTAGATTAAGTTTACTTATTCAACGGTATATGTATATTCTGATATTTTTTTAAAGCTAACCGGTGTTATGGATTGCATCACCTCCAACACATAGTTCAAATCGTTCCCTTTACAAACGAAGTCGTACGTAAACGAAGCAATCTTTTCGTTTTTAACTGTAATCTCTATATCAAAATGACGCGAGAGTGTTGTAAGCACCTCTTTCAATGATGCATTTCTGAAAATAAGCCGGTTGCTTTTCCAACTCGAAGCATCATCGTGATATCTATCAGTTTTTATTTTTATTACATTACTCCTTTTTTCATAAACTGCAGTTTGTCCGGGAAGCATTTGCTGCATAGGCCTGCGGCTTTGCACATGCCCGATATTTATACTTCCTTCGTCGAGTGTAGTTTTGATTACCTTATCCGAAGCGTATGCTTTTACATTGAAACACGTTCCCGTCACTTGTATTTTCACATTCTCGGCAAGTATCTGAAAAGGGGATTTCTTGTTTTCTGCTATCTCAAAATAAGCCTCTCCTTCCAGCGTAACATTCCTGTTGTATTTTGCAAACTGTTCCGGATAAGTCAATTTAGAATCGGCATTTAACCACACCCGGCTACCATCAGGAAGTAATACGAGTAGCTTTTCACCCCTTACAGCACAGACCTCCCGATAAACAAGGTTTGCCTCACTACGACTTTGATAGAAATTATATCCTACACCTATCACTAGCAAAACAATTGCACAAGCTACCGTCCACTTAAAGAACAATGGTATTCTGATTCTCCTGTTCTTTCGTTTTTCTTCCCGCATCACGGCTTCCTGAATATTCTTATAAATGCGATATTCATCAAAAGGAGGCAATTCTCTGTCGCCCAATTCGAGCTGTTTGCCTTCTATTATCCTCTGAATGTCGTCATCCATATATTTCCCGATGCCGTCAACTACTTCAAAGTCCTGATTTGTATGTTTCTTTTTTGATTTCATATTTCAATATCTATTAGTAATACACACTGTTACAAAAAAGTATTATACAGACTACGTTAAACCGTGTTAATTCAAAAGAACGTTCCATATCAGCAAAAAGTGATAAAACTACATCATACAATAAAGCAACAATAGGCCAAGCTCTCCCACTGTCGCGCGAATCTGCTTCAAAGATTGGCTATATTGAAATTTAATTGTATTGATCGAAAGATTAAGTTTATCGGCTATTTCCTGATTGGAGTATTTTCCCGAAACTTTCATTTCAAAAACCTTGCGGCGTTGCGGCGAAAGTTGCTCAAGAGCTTGCTGTATGATGTTCATTTGTTCTTGTTTAAGGTTTTCGTTTTGAGAATTGTCTTCCAATTCCAAAACCATTGAAAGACAATCCTCAAGCAAATAGATATTTTTCTTTGAGTCTCTCAACGTATTGAGCAGATCGTTCTTCAACATCGTAAAAAGGTATCTGTTTATAGGTTTTGTTTCGTCGATCTCTTCTTTTTTCAGCCAGAGTTTTAAGAATAAGTTCTGCACAGCATCTTCAGCCAATTCCTTATTCAGCAAATATTTAAATGCCAAAGAAAAGGTCTGCGCCGCATACGTCTTGTATACAATACTAAATGCCAGCTGGTTCCCCTCTTTCAGAGCCTTAACCAAAGCTTGGGCTTCATCCTGTGAGTATTTCTGGGACATCTTAATCATTTTAAATATGAAAATAAAAAGCTTATTATATCAAGTCCTTACTTTCAAATATATTAATTCTTTCTGATATAGCATGATTCGCGAGCAACAAATGAAACAGGCCTCTTATTTATTTCACCAGTCTTTGATATTTGCTGAATAAAAAGGTGGAGAATGATAATAATCCGTCAGTTGTTGAATGAACATCTTTTCGAGTATCCTTCCGATCAGTTGCATTTACCCAACCTTCTTCTATTTCTTTTAATTCATCTTCAAGTTGCTTCTGATCCACCTCTACACCTTCCCCGACCGCTTTGATGAATGTATTGATATACACCTCCCAGCGCTTTGCATAATAATCACTTATCAGTCCTGCCCACGAACGACTGGCATAATCGTTCAGGCTTCCACCCCAAGTAGTAATCAAGTTGCGAGCATTCTTTTCATAATAGTCTTTCAACTGGGGAGAATCTCCCATCTTCCGCGCATCATCAATCCATTTATCCAGCGAACAGTAAGGATGAAAGGCATTCAGCTTATCCAAATCATTCAATATCTCCTTCATTTTCTCGCCGCAAGCTTTCAAAGCCTGATAATCTTTAGCTTCAACCATCCTGTCAAACTCCACTTTCACATCAAGAAAGTAGTTTCCAAGCACCTGTCTGCCTACAGTAATCAAATCCAGGCGAAAAGCATCTCTCCGGTCAGAAGATGCCTCATTCAATTTTCTCCAGACCTCTAGTAGTTCAACATTGCTGTACACATTACTTGTCCGTTTTTCACTGTTCTTATTCAATGCAGGGCGATACCCGGGTAAGGTACCCAATGTGCGCGGCACCTGTACATAAATGTCATTGAATAATCGTTTCCAAGCATCGCGCACAGACTGCGACACACATCCCACATGTCTGTCAGCCAGACATTCAATCCATTTATTATCATCTACATTCAGGTTCCATGCTTTCTCAAGAATGTATTCGTAGGGAAATTGCATCACATCCAATCCTTCCAACGTAGAGCCGATTCCCTTAAGGTTGCCTCCACCGTTAATGAGAGCATTCTCAAGTCGTGCGCCACTTTCTTTGACGTTACCTGTCAAAGTTGTGTTTCCCCCGAAATTGCCCAGATAACACCAAATATAGGGCTGATTATGAAAATGCTCTGTTCTTTTCCATAATTCAACATTTTCACAATGATAATCAAGTAATATCATTTTATTCTGTGGCACTCCTGTCAGCAAAGCCTTCATTCGCTCGGAAGTCCATTTATCTTTATCAAAATAAAACATCCACGTCATTTGCATCCATTGGGCTTTGGGATCGGCAGCCGTCAATGTAGCGTACATATCCGATGCTATCTTCCGCAAATATTCGGGTTCGAAACTGGGCGGGTCAACCTCGTTGAAAGGATCTAAACCATAAATATGATCGGTTCCGAAAAGTTTTTTTTGTTCATCAAGAAATAACTTCTGAATTTTCGCAAACAAAGCATCGTTAGGGTTCAGAAAGTTACAACGGTATGCATCAGCAAAGCCAGCCCATTTGCCCAAATGTTGAATATCGGCCTCGGGATGGATCCGTTTTAAATCGGCAGGTACATGTCCGGCGAAGGCCGGTAATACGGGCTTCATATTCAATTCACGCTCACGTGCGAGTATTTTTTTCTGCAAGCTTACCTGGTGTTCCAGCCATTCCATCGGCAACGGACCGTTCCAACGATCTATGTTAGCCATCCGATGCCAGGGCAGATACGGCGGTCCCGTGAAGTAAGAGCGTATTTCGATGTCCGACATTCCCATTTTCGACCAGACTTTATGCCACACGGCTTCCTGTCCGGTAATTGCCAAAGGCATATTTATACCATTAAGGGCCATCCAGTCAATAAAGCGCTCCCATTCTTTCCATTGCCACCAAGGCATCGTGTAACCATACGTGCAGTAATTCAGGAAAAAACGAGTATCCACTCTCGCTTCCGAAACGACCTTCTCACCAACCATCGGCAATTCTTCAGGAATTTCAACGGCTATATCCGCATACCATGACACTGTAGTGAGACAGTAATATTTTAAGTAATGGTTCAGTCCCATCGCCATTGAATTGGCGTTGTTTCCACCGATTACAATTTTATCTTTTACGGACTCTATTGTAAAGCAGTCTTTCTCTCCTTTCAACTTTTGAAACTGAAAACTCTCGATGTATGATGGAAGCAAACGTTTCAATAATGCTTCTGCAACAGCTACGTCTTTGTCTTTAGCCTGAAGAACCAACGACATAAACAACATAACCAGACACGTGTATACACTTTTTCTTTTCATTCTGATTTATAATTTTATATAGATTTTTCTTTTTAATAAAACATATCCCAACAGCCCATTGAACAACAGGAAAAATACACCGTACATAAATGAACCGAAGTAATTTCCGAATAACGGGTTAAGCAAATTATTGAACACAGCCGTATGGATATGCCAATGCACAAGCAATCCTCCGGCTATACAACTAAACACATAAATTACAAGCGGATTCGCTCCAAATGCTTCGAAAAACGAAAACCACTTTTTATTCTGCTTCACATCAATGATATAAAGTAGCAATGCCAATGACAATGCCGCAATCCCACAAGTAAGCAAAACAAACGAAGGAGACCACAAACGTTTATTCAAAGGACAAGCATAGCTTAACAAATAGCCGGCAAACAACAGCGTGGTACCTATAAGAAATAGATTCAGCATCCGGCGGTCATTGTCTTTAATATCGATGATTATCTTTCCGCAAACAAAACCGATCATTACTTGAGACACAGCGGGAATCGTGCTAAGTATCCCCTCGGGATCGACAAACTGGCGGCCCTGAAGATACATGTGGTTAGCCCCTAAAATAGCCGAATCAATCATCCCGACGATATTATCCGCACTCTTTTCAAATCCGTTTCCAAATAACTGAAAAATAAAGTAGACAACCAGCAAGATAATAGCTAATGGCATAAAACGCTTATGCGGTATTGTTACAGCCAATAAGGCTGTAATACCATAACAAATCCCAAGCCGTTGCATAACTCCCATCAACCGGAGCTGACTCAAATCAAAATAGTTACCACTATCTATTGCTGTAATGAACCACTCCATAACCAGACCAATAAATATTAATAAGAGACTTCTTTTTATGATTTTCGCAATGGCCGGTCGACACTGGAAGTTATACTTACACAAGGAGATGTAGGTCGAAATACCCATCAGGAACATAAACATCGGGAATACCAGATCGGCCGGCGAAAAGCCATCCCACTTGGAATGTGCAAAAGCGGCAAAGTTATACCCGCACTTTCCTGTATTGTTGACCAAGATCATCCCGGCAACAGTAATACCCCGAAGTACATCAAGCGAAAGTAACCGTTTGTTCGGATTCATAATATTTGATTCTTTTAATTACTTATTATATATAAAATAGTCGTTCCGGCAGCTAACACTATCCCTATAAGCGATTCATAAGGTATCAGCTTCAGACGTTCCTTAAAATTGAGTTCGCATACGCCTCCTGTCGCATGAAAGAACGAACCATGTGGCAAATGGTCAAGAACTGTAGCTCCGGAATTAATCATAGCCGCTCCCCAAACTGCAGAAATGCCTATAGCCAATATCGTTTCAGCAAACGAAGAAGAAGCCAGTGTTGCTCCGGCTGTTGTCGATGCGGTAGCCGCCGACATCAACGCGCCTGATATAGGAGCAATCAATGCATCACTCATATGAGCATGATCCAATCCTGTAAGAATCCAATCTTTCAAAGAAGAGTTCTTTATGATGCCGGCAATAGTTCCGGTTCCTATCAACAGAATAGCTACCACAGACATCTTTTGCAGTCCATACTCTATACTCGGAAGAATCTTTTTCCATTGTTTCATACAGATAGCACCACATAAGCCACCTACCGGCAAAGCTATCAAAGGATCGATATTAATTCCTGCCGCAGGACGTAATGCCAATAAAACAATCGTAACAACAGGAGCAATCAGACTGGTTCTTAACGAAGGCAGATTTCTCTCTTCCTCTTTATCCTCTGTTTGCATCATCGTTTTTTTGTTTTTCACTGTTTGAGGCATCAGACGGACAATAACAAAAACAGTGAAAAACAAACCGATCACTGCCGGTAAAATATTGGCAAACATTACAGCCGATAGATCTGCATTAAAATTTCCGGCTGCTATAATGGTGTTCGGGTTAGGTGATATGATATTTCCACACTTACCTCCTCCGATCATAGCAATAAGTAACACAGATGGAGACAGGTTTAGACGCTTGCCTATCGAAAGAGCCACCGGCGCAACGGTTATCACAGCCACATCAATAAAGACGCCTACCGTACAAAGCAACATCGTTGCGAGTGCCAATGCCATAAATACCCGTTTTTCACCCATTTTGTTTATAATCGCATTGGAGATGACCGTGGTAGCCCCGGTTTGTATTAATATGCCTGACAAGACTCCGGCTGTCAGAATCCGCAATACCGCCGGGGTGACCTCTTTCACCCCTTCGGTCATCACCGTTACGGTCTCATTTAAAGATAGTCCTCCCAACAACCCTCCGACTATCGCTCCGATAATCAGACTGTATGTCGGAGAAAGCTTTCTTATGATTAACAGTATGGATAATGAAAGCCCGATTAATGCGCCTATCGCTGTCATTGAGTATTATTTAGTAAATTGTTTTATGATTCTCACCACCTGTCGCACCGTTCTCTCTATGTTTTCTTTCGTAAACTCCGGTTGCATCGCCTCTTCAAGTGTTACCGGAAAAGGTTGAATAGGCAGTACGGCAGTAAACCCCATCCTATTAAGCGCTTCGGTGGCTTCGACCGCTCCCCCCAACGCTATCACCGGAACCTGACATCTCTCACCGGCACGTAAAATTCCGTCCAACGCCTTTCCCATACCAGTCTGGCGATCCAGTTTCCCCTCTCCGGTCAGTATCAGGTCTGCCTGTCGGACGACCTCTTCGAAACGAAGCGTTTTCAATATAACTTCTATTCCGGATTGCAATTCTGCATTCAAAAACGGAAGCAGGCCGCCTCCCATTCCTCCGGCTGCTCCGGCACCGGGAAGCTGCGATATATCCATATTTGTATATTCCTTTATTATCTGCGCATAATGCCACAACCCATTGTCCAACTCTATCACTTGCAAACTATTTGCCCCTTTTTGGGGAGCATATACATAGGCCGCACCCTCTTTTCCAAAAAATGGATTACTAACATCACAGGCGATCGTAAAACGACTTTCCTTCAATGCCGGATTTAATTGGGAAATATCTATTTGATGGACTTTTATCAGATTTTCGCCGACAGGCTCCAACTCACCGTTTCCGTTATCTAAAAAGCGTGCACCTAAAGCCTTTAGCATACCAATTCCCGCATCATTCGTAGCACTTCCGCCGATCCCGATAATGAATTCCCGACACCCGCGTTTTAATGCGTCAGCAACCATTTCTCCAACTCCATAAGTCGTAGTCTTCATGGGATTTCTTCGATTTGAATCAATCAATGGCAGACCGCAGGCCGAGGCCATTTCGATAATAGCCATCGCACCATTGTTTACGATGCCATACGATACTTCAATTGGCTTCATGAATGGATCATGCACCCGACATGACACCGTTTGAGCATGAAGGGCAGAGCATAGAGCTTCTGTAGTCCCTTCGCCGCCATCAGCTATGGGGAAACGTATAATCTGACAGTCGGGTAATTCCTCCTGAATCGCTTTTTCGGCAGCTTTCGCTATCTCAAAAGAACCGACCGAACCTTTAAACGAGTCGAATGCCAATACAATCTTTTTCATAAAAGCTATCACTTATTTGTTTTCTCTATTAAATTCAATGCAGCCTCGACCGGATCATCAAACGGAGTCGTACTGTTGCTCCAGGGAGATGTGATCCATTGCTCCTCCCATTCTCGGATTTTATTCCGGTCTTTTGTGAAATAGAGCTGTATACGAGGGATATAGTAGTCTTTAATCAGCCCGCTCCAGAAACGGGCAGCATAATCTTCCTGAATACCACCCCAACTTGTAATCAAGCGTTTGGCATTTGCTTCATAAGCATCTTTTTCCTGAAGAGTTGTTCCGCTATTGCGCGCAAGTTCCACCCATTCTTCTAATCGATATAAAGGATGAGAGGCCAACAGCCTGTCAACGTCCATCAACAAATCAACAGTTTGTTGCAGATTACGTTGCGCTGCGAGAACACGATTCTCCGAATCATCTTTCAAGGCCTGCTTATAAAAATTTTCAGCTTTAGCCGCTACATAATACGAAACAAACTCTATGAGGTCGTTTCTGTATAATTCAGAGCTTTTCAGTTCGTCAGCGCAACTAGCATACAAACGTATAGCCTGCAAGTAATCATCACTAAGGTCGATTTTACTGATCCGCCGTTGATCGGGTATTACGGTTTGCCAGGTAAAACGGGGGTATGAATATAAAGAACTATATGCTGTTTTCCGAAAAAGTTTCCAAGCTTCCTCCATGGCATCGGGATATCCCCCATAACGGGCCTCGCAGTATATCTTCATCCAATCGTCCAGGTCGATACTATCTGATGCCCATCCCATATCGGCTAACAGTTCGTAAACAACCTCATTGTTTTCGAGTCCTTCAGGGGCAGAACCGAACCCAATCAAGTTACCTTTATTTGCGGCACGTAATGCTTTGACCGAGGAACTTGCATACATATCCAAGTCTCCTGTCATGGTGTTTTTCCCACCAAAGTTGGGTACATAGCTGAATATCCATTTCTTTCCGTAAAACCCATCATGTACTTTCCATGTTTGCTCGGTGTTCCACACCCATTTCGGATAATCATTGCCCAAATCAATGATAATCATTTTATCATCAGGTACATTGCTTAACAAGGCTTTAAGCGATTCTTTATCCCAGAATGAATGTTGATATCCGAATGTCCATCCCTGTGTAACCCAAACGGCATCCGGGTTTCCGGCTGTAATTGATTTATAGATCGTTTCTCCATACTCGGCTAATAACTTATATTTCGCCTCTTTATCTTCCTTATCGATAGGCAGTTCCATCTCATTAAAACTGTCCGAGAGATAATACGTATTTTCTCCAGGTTCTTCGTCAAATTTGGTGGTAATCTCTTTTTTATTTCACCGG
>NZ_QSUR01000018.1:0-135085 GCF_003439055.1 Bacteroides sp. OM05-10AA | reverse complement strand
TATTAAATATCAATCTATTACAAGTCAAAAATGATACAAAACATTTTCTGCATCGGCAAGTAAGAAGTGCATACTATCATTGCTGCAATAAAATAGATCGTTTAAAGAAATCACTATGCCCATTATAGAAATATCATCCTTAACAGACTCCGGAGTAGAAATATTCAGTACCCTCACCGAAGCTCAATTACGCAATCGTATCGAGCCTGATAAGGGATTGCTTATTGCGGAAAGCCCCAAAGTCATCCATGTAGCTCTGAATGCTGGTTATGAGCCTTTAGCCCTCTTGTGTGAACAGAAGCATATCACTGGTGATGCCGCTGGCATCATTGAACGTTGTGGTGATATACCTGTCTATACCGGTGAAAGAAAGTTACTTGCCACATTGACCGGATATACACTGACGCGCGGTGTCCTCTGTGCCATGCGTCGTCGGACACTACCAAGTGTGGAGGAGGTGTGCCGGAAAGCCCGGCGGATCGTAGTCATTGAGGGTGTGGTAGACGCTACTAATATCGGAGCCATCTTCCGTTCCGCAGCCGCCTTGGGAATAGATGCTATATTATTAACGCGTAATTCTTGTGATCCGTTGAACCGACGTGCAGTCAGGGTTTCGATGGGTTCTGTCTTCCTGATACCATGGACTTGGTTGGACAGTTCTCCCAATGAGTTGCGCAAACAGGGTTTTCGTACAGTCGCTATGGCACTCACGGAGAAATCAATCTCTATCGATAATCCTATCTTAGCAACCGAACCCAAGTTAGCCATCGTAATGGGAACAGAGGGAGACGGTCTTCAAAACGAAACAATTAATGAAGCGGACTATGTAGTCCGCATTCCTATGGCAAACGGTGTCGATTCTCTCAATGTAGCCGCCGCATCCGCTATTGCTTTCTGGCAACTTCGCGTTCAAAATGACACAGATCTGCCACCATCACCGGATGATGTACATATATGATTTTACTTATATTCCTACTCACACCTACAATACGTATTTGCGCCACAGGAACAGCGAGGCAATAATTTTTCCATCAATTCACTTCGAAAGAACTCATACAATTCTTTATGCATGATGTCATATAGTGCCCTAACCCGTTCTTCCTGCTCATCTTCTACATGAATTCCTCCCTGAAAGGGATCTGTAAAGTTGAAAGAAACGTATTTTCTCACTACCCCCTGCATTTCCTTTTGCACTTCCTCTGCTTCCGGACAAAGGGTAATGACATAATCCCATGTCTGTTGGGCATACGTCGCAACATCACAGGGCTTTCTACGCGAAAAGTCATATCCATTTTGTTCCATCACTTGGCAAACAACGTCAGGGACAGAATTTCCAGCCAAAATACCGGCAGTACTAATCTTCATCCCTCTACCGAAGGAATTCAAAATTTCCTGTGCCATACGACTGCGGCACATATCATTATTACTTACTATCAGTATATTCTTCATACACAAATTCTATTTTTATTTATTTCCTGATATAGCTACTTTAATAACCCCATCCAACTTGTTCTCGAAAATACGGTAAGCCTCCTCAATCTCATTCAATGGGAATCGATGTGTAATAAGAGGAGTAGTATCAATTTTACCTTCCTCAATCAGCGTAAGGATTTCGGCACAATCGCAGCCATCCACTCCCCCTGTTTTGAAAATCAAATTCTTGCCATACATATCAGGTAAAGGAAGAAGCTGTGGTTTATCATAGAGGGCTACAATCGTGACAATAGCATTAGGACGGGCACAATCCCAAGCCAAATGAAAGGAATCGTCACTCCCTGCCACTTCCAAAACAACATCTGCACCACCATGGTCACTGTTCTTGAGAACAAATTCCTTGCAGTTTTCCGGTTCAGTCACCAACACATCAGGATAATGCTCGCGAACAAACCGAATTCTTTCAGGAGACTTTTCACAGATAATAATGCGTTTTGGCTTCTTCAGCATCACACACAACAAAGTACAAATCCCGGTAGGTCCGGCACCGATGATAAGAACAGTATCTTCCTCGGTAATTTCCGAGATGCGTGCTGCCCAAAAACCTGTTGCAAGCACATCACCGACAAACAAAGCTTGTTCATCACTCACTGTATCCGGAATACGGTTCAAACCTTGATCCGCATAAGGAACTCTGACATATTCCGCCTGACCGCCATCAATTCGACAACCTAAAGCCCAACCGCCATTAGGGTCAGTACAGTTATTCACATATCCATGCTTACAGAAAAAACACTCACCGCAGAAAGTTTCGACATTCACAGTCACCCTGTCACCAGGCTTCACCGAAGTGACATCAGCCCCTACTTGTTCTACCACACCTACCATTTCATGCCCGACAGTTATTCCGGGCACAGCACGCGGCACACTGCCATGTTTAATATGAAGATCACTGGTGCAAATGCTACCAAGTGTTACACGTACGATTGCATCCCGTGAATCCTTTATTTCCGGTACCGCTTTCTCCTGCAATTCAAACTTTCCGTGTTCAATATATGTGTATGCAAGCATAATATCCTCCTCGTTCATTAATATATACCTTGCAAAGATAATGATTTCATTGGCAAAACAAATCTCTTTTATCACGTTCAATACTCCCAAACCGAATCTCACTCTATATTTATAACAATACAAAGCTGAATAAAGTCATTCACTGTTTTTTCTACTTCGGTTTTGATATTCTGGAAAATATTCTTACTTTTATATCCAAAATAATAAATAAAAACAGCAGCACGACTTATTATATTTACACACAAGCCTATGATAGATACTTCCGAAAATCTGATTATTATAAAAGGTCAAATCAAGACTCCTGAAATAGAAAGCTGCCAAAATCATAATGGCAACTATAAGGTAGTATTCCGGAATGTTCCCAGTGCGTATACTTACAAAGAAGAAAATGTTCTTTGGCTGACTGATCCGGACAAACCGGACCCCAATAATTATCAAATAATCAGTAAAGGGAGAACTTTATCAAACATTAAAGCCTTATCTATTTTTAAGGCCAGATCACACAACTATTGGCACATTCGTTTTCAGAATGGTAAAGAGTATGATTACAGAGAAAAGGACTTAGAAATTATCGAATCATGCTTGGGAGAGAGTCGTTCGAAAAGCATATTCGAATATTTGAAGAAAGTTGCCGATGCAAACGAATTGAAAGCTGATGACGGAACGAAGCTATTAGCAAAACAATATGAAAAAATTCATTTCATCGCAAACAACAGAGCTATTGCTGTATATCTGAATCCACAAAAATATAAAATGCGGACCCAGACTGCCTCAACCTTGATTTTTCCTTTCGGTTGTAATGCAAGCCAGCAAAAAGCAGTCCAGGCAGCTTTTGAAAATCAAATCAGCGTTGTGCAAGGACCTCCGGGAACCGGAAAGACACAAACGATTCTGAACATCATTGCCAATATCCTTGTGCGTGGTAAGACTGTTCAGGTAGTATCTAATAATAACTCCGCCATCGTCAATGTACTTGAGAAGTTATCCAAATACGATATGGGTTTCATTGTTGCATTGCTTGGCAGCACAGCTAACAAAGAGAAATTCATCGAGACTCAAGAAGAGGAAAAACAATATCCGGAGAACTTTGAGTCATGGCATGATGCGGATGCCAACCAACCTCAATTTCTCAATCAGATACATCATCAGACAGAAGAACTAAAAAGCATATTTTCCAAACAGGAACGCCTTGCCATGGCAAGACAGGAAATACAAGCTTTAAAAATAGAGTGGCAACATTATCTGCAAGAGTTCGGCACAAAAGAAATTACTCTCAAACAACGAAAGAGTTCCAGTTCGGCAGACCTTCTGAATTTATGGAATGAATGTCAGCAATTTGCAGAAAAAGAACAATCATCAAGTCTTCGGGGAATAGCAGCTCTTATTCAACGGTTGAAATGGTTATTCTTTAAATTCAGGAGCAAAGCGATTTGTAAAATCCCCGATAAAGGTTTTTATAAACGGGAGATGAGTTTGATTATCGCCGACTTCCAAATCTTATTCTACCAAACAAAGTATGCAGAACTGGAAGTTGAAATAGACACATTAGAAAAGGAACTTGCCAACAAAGATGCAGCAGAAATGGCTAGACAAATGGCTGATACATCAATGAAATATCTAAAGAATCAGTTATTTCACACCTATGGCAATAATCATGACAAACCCATCTTTACACTCCCTGATCTAAGAAATAATTGGCGAGAGGTACAAAAAGAATACCCTATTATATTAAGTACGACCTTTTCATCATTAAGCAGTCTACAGCGAGATGCTGTATATGATTATATCATTATGGACGAAGCGTCGCAGGTTTCCGTTGAAACCGGAGCTTTAGCCTTGTCATGTGCTAAAAATGCAATCATTGTCGGCGACACCATGCAACTCCCCAATGTAATCACAGAAGAAGATAAGGAAAAGCTAAACTTTATCGCTAATGCCTGCCTGATTAAGCCGGAATATGATTGTGCCAATATGAGTTTTTTGCAATCCATCTGCAAAGTTATTCCAAATGTACCGCAGACCTTGTTACGGGAACATTATCGATGCCATCCTCGAATCATCAACTTCTGCAATCAGAAATTCTATGGTGGAGATCTTGTCATCATGACACGTGATAAAGGAGAAGAGGATGTCATTTGTGCCATACGGACAGCCAAAGGTAACCATTCCCGCAGTCACATGAATCAACGGGAAATAGATGTTATCAAAGAGGAAGTACTACCGAATCTATCTTATGAAACAGATGAAATTGGCGTCATTGCTCCATATAACAAACAAGTAGATGCAGTAAAATCCGCACTTGAAGAGGATATTGATGTCGCAACAGTCCATAAATTTCAGGGAAGAGAAAAGGATGCTATCATTATGACCACTGTCGATGATGTCATCACTTCCTTTTCCGACGATCCCAACCTGCTCAATGTTGCTGTTTCGAGGGCTAAGTCACAATTTTATTTAGTCGTATCGGGAAACGAACAACCCAAAGACTGCAATATTAGCGATTTGATCGCTTATATCGAATATAACAATGGCACTGTTTCCACCAGTAAGATTCATTCTATATTCGATTACCTATATGAGCAATATACAGATGCACGAATTGCCTATTTGAAGAAGCATAAAAAAATATCCGAATACGATTCCGAGAATCTTACATTTGCCTTACTTGAAGATATCCTGAAAGAAAATATCAATATGCGTCATTTGAATATCATTTGCCATTTACCACTCTATATGTTGATTCAGGATTATTCTCTATTGAATGAAGAGGAAAGCAAATATGCTGCAAATATAAACACTCATATTGATTTTCTGATTTATAATCGTGTGAGTAAACAACCGGTATTGGCTATTGAGACGGATGGTTATACATTCCACAAATCAGGGACAAATCAGTCTGAACGTGATATTAAAAAGGATCGTATCTTAGAGTTGTACGGAATTCCGTTGGTGAGATTGTCTACCATCGGTAGTAATGAGAAGAAAATTATTAGAGATAAGTTAAGCGAAGTATTAAACTTGCATTAGAATGTTCATTGCAAATCATATTTTTTTGTTAGAATAGGAGTTTCTGCATATTCTAACAACCAAAAGAATAAATTTTACTCCAACTATAACAATTACATCAATAATAATGTCTACATTTACTTCTCATTTAAAGTATGACAGCACTATGGAAATTATTTTCTACTTTTGCATCAACCTCATTAAAAGTTTCTGTGAACTTAAAGTGAGTACATAAACATTAATCACAATGACAAAAATATAATAGTATGGCAAAGACAAATACAGCCGAATTAGGATTTGAAAAACAAATATGGAAAGCAGCTGATTTATTACGTGGCAACATGGATGCATCAGAATATAAATCAGTCATTTTAGGACTTATTTTCCTTAAATATATATCAGACAGTTTCGAAGCAAAACATCAAGTTCTTATCAATGAAGGAGAAGGCTTTGAGGAAGACAAAGATGAATATTCCTATGAGCATATTTTCTTTGTTCCCAAAGAGGCTCGTTGGTCGGTCATAGCAGAAGCAGCACATACTCCGGAGATTGGTACTGTCATCGACAACGCCATGCGACTGATAGAGAAAGAAAATCCTCGTTTAAAAGGGATTCTTCCTAAAAACTTCGCACGACCTGAATTAGATAAACGCCGCTTAGGAGATGTCGTAGATTTATTTACAAACGTTCAAATGAAAGAACATGGGGACAGTAAGGACATACTGGGGCGTACCTATGAATATTGTCTCTCCAAATTTGCAGAAGCAGAAGGAAAACTTGCCGGTGAATTTTTTACACCATCATGTATTGTCCGTACATTAGTTGAAGTGCTTCAGCCATATAGCGGACGTGTATACGATCCGGCTTGCGGCTCTGGTGGTATGTTTGTACAATCAGCCAAATTTATCGAACGACATCATGGAAATATCAATAACATATCAGTATTCGGCCAAGACAGCAACCCTACTACATGGAAAATGGCTCAAATGAATCTGGCGATTCGAGGCATTGAACCTGACCTTGGAAAATTCAACGCTGACACATTTTTTGATGACCAGCATCCTACACTAAAAGCTGATTACATTCTGGCAAACCCTCCGTTTAACCTAAGTGATTGGGGAGCTAACAAACTCCAGGATGATGTACGCTGGAAATATGGTATACCTCCTGCTGGAAATGCCAACTTTGCCTGGCTTCAACATATGATTCATCATCTTTCCCCCAAAGGACGTATAGGAATGGTACTTGCCAATGGTTCTTTATCCTCGCAAACAGGCGGTGAAGGAACTATCCGCGAAAATATTATAAAGGCAGATCTAATAGAAGGAATTGTAGCATTACCTTCCCAACTTTTTTATACAACTGGTATTCCAGTCTCTTTATGGTTCCTCAACCGGACTAAAAAACAAACGAATAAAATACTGTTCGTTGATGCCCGCAACATGGGTAGCATGATTACCCGTAAACTCCGTGAATTATCCGAAGAAGATATTATGAAAATAGCGGGTACTTTTGATGCTTTCAATTCAGGAACTTTAGAAAATGAAAAAGGTTATTGTGCTGTTGTATCAATAGAGGATGTAGCCAAACAAGATTATATCCTCACCCCGGGACGGTATGTAGGAATTGCAGAAACAGAAGATGACGGAGAACCGTTTCAAGAAAAAATGGAACGTTTGACTTCTGAATTATCTGATTTATTTGCACAATCCCATGACCTCGAAGAAGAAATTCGCAAACAATTATCTAGTATAGGATTCACAATCAAATAAATATTACTATATTCTTCGATTTATTAATTAACTCAATAATAGAAGAATATGAAAGAAAATTTGATTCAAGAAATTAGCAATGCGATGACAGATGTTTTAAGTATAGAACAAATGGCTCAACTTAATGGAGTATTACTTCAAGTTATAAGTAAATACACTATTACAAAAGACGGTGAGAAAGAACATGAAAATGCTGCTACAAACGACCGTCTGCTTGAAATATTTTTGTCCGCAAAGCAAGTTGAAGGCTGTACTACTCCGACTATCAAATATTACAGTTCAACAGTCAAGCAACTTTTCAAGACTATGCCTAAAAAAGTAGTAAACTATTCTACAGAAGATATACGAGCATACTTGGCTGTCTTCCAACGTAAGCATAAATCCAGTAAAGTGACAATAGATAATATTCGACGAATCTTTTCTTCTTTCTTTTCATGGCTTGAAGAAGAGGATTATATTATAAAGAGTCCTATACATAGAATCCATAAAGTAAAAACCGGTACACAAATCAAAGAGGTACTTACTGATGAGAATATCGAACACCTTCGCGATAACTGTACGGAAATTCGTGACCTTGCAATGATTGATCTCTTATGCTCAACCGGAATGCGTGTCGGTGAATTAGTAAAACTAAACCGAGAAGACATCAATTTTAACGAACGAGAATGCATTGTTTTTGGCAAAGGAAATAAAGAACGGATAGTATATTTCAATGCAAGAGCTAAAATACATCTACAACAATATATTAGCTCCCGTAAAGACAGAAACAAAGCATTATTTGTCTCTCTTGCCAAGCCACATAATCGGCTTCAAATATCAGGCGTAGAGGTTCGGTTACGTAAAATTGGGCATTCTTCAAAAATAGCTCGTGTCCATCCTCACAAATTCCGACGAACACTTGCTACAATGGCTATAGATAAAGGAATGCCTGTAGAACAAGTACAAAAGTTACTCGGTCATGTAAAAATTGATACTACCATGCATTATGCTATGGTTAATCAAAATAACGTAAAACTATCTCATCGTAAATACATTAATTAAAATGCGGATAAGATACAATACATATAACAATAAGAATCATCTGTTTTACAAAAACAGGCAGATAAATGATAATTTAGAGCAGCAGGCACAAGCGTTGTTCAAGTCTTGGTTTGTGGATTTCGAGCCGTTCAAGGACGGCAAGTTTGTTGAATCGGAACTGGGAATGATTCCTAAAGGGTGTCGTGTTGGTAAAGCCGAGGATTTTTATAATATTAATATTGGTAAGACCCCACCACGAAAAGAGCAAGTATGGTTTTCCAGTAATTCATCAGATTATATATGGGTATCTATTTCAGATTTAGGATCATGTGGAAGATTTGTTTTTACATCCTCTGAATTTTTGACACATGAAGCCATCAAAAGGCATAATATTATACTTGTTCCCAAAGATACGATTCTACTAAGCTTTAAACTTACAATCGGAAGAGTTGGAATTGCAGGAACTGAATTAACAACTAATGAAGCTATAGCAAGATTTATCACATCGGATGAAAATAGGGAATATACATATTTCTTATTAAAAGGGTATAATTACGAAAAGCTTGGAAGCACATCATCCATTGCAACTGCTGTCAATTCTAAAATAATTAAGGCGATGGTAGTTCTGATGCCGGATAAAGAAATACTTAAAGCATTCAGTTCATTGACTAAACCGTATTTCGACCAAATACTAAGAAATGAACAGGAAAGTATTAGGTTAACAATTCTACGCGACACACTTCTCCCGAAGCTGATGTCAGGAGAACTAAAAATTAACGCAACTGAAGTATTATAGATTACGATGAACAAGTCAATAAACATACTTGATAAAGAATATCTGCAATGGGTGAAAAACCTTTGCGGTCGCTATCGTCAAAGCCAAATAAAGGCAGCGGTGAAAGTAAATGTGGAACAGTTGAAATTCAACTGGCTTTTAGGTCGTGACATTGTTGAATTGCACGTAGAAGAACGCTGGGGCGAAAGTGTTATCACTCAATTAAGCAAAGATTTACGTGAAGCCATACCCAATGCGGCTGGTTTATCAAAGAGCAATATTTACTATTGTAGGAAGTTTTATTTGTTATACAAGGATGCTCTGAAAACTTTCCACCAACTTGGTGGAAAAAATGAAACGGAATTATTCCACCAAGTTGGTGGAATATTTGAAGTCCCATGGAGACACCATTGCTTGATAATGGATAAAGTGAAAGACGATATAGACAAAGCCCTGTTCTATGTTCACCAGACGGTGGAGAACGGCTGGAGTCGTAGTATGCTGCTCAATTTCATTAGCACCGACCTTTATGAGCGGCAGGGCAAAGCACTGACTAACTTTACAAAAACATTGCCCGATGCGATGAGCGACCTTGCACAGGAGTTGACCAAAGACCCCTACAATTTTGCTTTCACGGGTATAACTGGGCGTTACAATGAACGGTTGCTCAAAGATGCTCTACTGAATAACATTACCCGATTCCTGATTGAACTGGGTACGGGTTTCGCTTATGTGGGCAAAGAATATCGTTTGGAAATAGGCGAAACGGAAAACTTTATCGACTTGCTCTTTTATAATCTTTCGCTTTCCTGCTATGTGGTGGTAGAGGTAAAGATCGGTAAATTTGCTTTTGCCGACATCGGTCAATTAGGTGGATATGTGGTGGCTTGCAATCATTTACTGCGTAAGGAAGGACGGGATAACCCAACCATCGGCTTACTGATTTGCAAAGAGAAAGACCGCATACAAGCTCAGTATGCTTTGGAGTCGAGCAGCCAACCTTTGGGTATTTCCGAATATGATCTGGAGAAGTTCTATCCCGAAAAAGTGGAAGGTACTATGCCTACCATTGAAGAGATAGAAGCTAAATTAAGAGATAACTAACAATGAAACCAACAATTTAAACCGCTAAATTCTCATTTATGGAAGAGATGACTCTACAAGATATTTGCAAAATATATGATTGTCCTCATACAACTGCAAAAGACGAAGGTGTTGGAATACCTTTAGTCAGGACTCCTAATGTGGGTAAAGGACGTTTGGTTCTAACCAATGTTCATAGAGTTAATTCTGACGTATATAAAGAAAGAACACTTCGGGCTATTCCTGAAGAAGATGATATAATTATTGCTCGTGAAGCACCAGTAGGAAATGCAGCAATTATTCAAAAGAAACAAAAAGTATGTCTTGGACAGCGTGTGGTTTTACTAAAGCCAAACAAAGCTTTAGTTGACCCCAACTTTTTGGTTTATTACTTACTAAGCAATGAGGTTCAGCATCATTTAAAAATCCATGCCAATGGTGCTGTTGTCGCACATCTTAATGTTGCAGACATAAGAAATCTTTCTGTTTGTTTACCTTCTCTCTGTGAACAAAAGAAAATCGGCAAATCACTTAAAATAATTGACGATAAAATCGAGTTGAACCGCCGGATAAATGATAATTTAGAGCATCAGGCACAGGCGTTGTTCAAGTCGTGGTTTGTGGATTTCGAGCCGTTCAAAGGTGAAAAATTCATGGAATCACAGCTAGGGATGATACCAAAAGGATGGAAAGTAGGAACGCTATCCGACCTTCTAGATATTAGATATGGCAAAGACCACAAAAAATTGAATGATGGTAATGTTCCTGTTTATGGATCAGGCGGAATTATGCGACTAGCTGATGGAATTCTATACAATGGAGAATCTGTGCTAATTCCCCGTAAAGGAACATTAAACAATGTATTATATGTTAATTGGCCTTTTTGGGCTGTTGACACAATGTTCTATTCAATAGAGAAAGTGCCTAATGTGGCCAAATATTGTCACCTATTGCTATCGAAACTAGATTTAGCTTCAATGAATTCAGGCTCGGCCGTTCCAAGCATGACTACAGATATTTTAAACAAAATACAGGTCATTGTTGCAAAACAAGATGTATTCAGTTCTTTTAATAAGTGTATTTCTTCCTTATATTTGAAAGCGAAAATAAATTTAGACGAAAATAAGCGATTATCAGAGACTAGAGATTTGCTCCTGCCTAAACTCATGTCTGGTAGGCTAATAATTAACGATTTACACAGCTAAATTCTCATTTATGGAAGAATGGAAAAATATAAAAGCATGTGATTACTGTTATAATGTAACAGATGGAACGCATGATAGTCCCAAACAAAAAGAGTCTGGGAAATACCTTATTACATCGAGACACATTAAAAATAATCGAATTGATTTTGAAAGTGCTTATAAAATATCAGAAGATGATTATAATAAAATAATATCTCGGAGTAAAGTTAACCAGTGGGATATTATAATTAGTATGATTGGGGCTTATTGTGGTTATTGTTGCATTGAATCTTCTAAACAAACAGATTATGCCATTAAAAATGTCGGTCTGCTTAAAGTTGGTAATGAACTTAGATGTAAATGGCTATACTATTATTTAACTTCACCATATGGTAAACAGCAACTATCTATGTTACGAAGCGGCTCATCACAACCATATATCTCATTAGGTGCTTTAAGAAATTTAGAAATTCCTATTCCAAATAGAGAAGTCATGAGTTCTATCGTATCTATTCTTTCTGCTTTAGATGCGAAAATCGAACTGAACCGTCGTATAAATGATAATTTGAAATTAATCGCCTAATATTCACTATGCTTTGGATTCGAAAATATATTAACCAAACACCAAGTTTCAACAACTTTGAAACTCATATTTCAACCATCGAAAAGACGGTTGAAACGAATCCTGCATTATGTATAGAAACCTGTAAAAGTTTAGTTGAAAGTATATGCAAAACAATACTTGCCAATCAAAATATCGAACACGACAACTATGGGCAATTTCAAGCTTTGGTAAAGCAAACAATAAATTGTCTGATAGATGCAAATGAATGCTATAAAGATGATTTATGTGAACTTGTCAGGAGAATAGCGTCAGTCTCCCAAAAACTAGCGGAAATAAGAAATATTTCCGGATTTGCGTCTCACGGTCAAGACATTAATCATGTCTCAATGAGTACAACAATGTCCTTACTGGCATACAAAATAACAGATGTGTTAGGTGGGTTTATTATACATTATTATATAAATCATGCAAGTAAAAGAGACTCACGCATACATTATGAAGACTGCCAAGAATTCAACGAACTGTTTGACGAAGAAAATCCTCTGGAATTAGGTGGAGTTATTTTATCTGCTTCCGAAGCATTATATAAACAAGACTATCAAGCATACAAAGAAATATATTTTTCATATTTAGATAACTTAGAAAAAGAACGAAAATATGTCATTTACAGAAGGTAGTTATGAAAAAGCATTGATAGCTCTCTTCGAGAACTTAGGCTATCAGCATCAATATGGTCCCAATATTGAACGGGACTATTATGTACCTTTTTATGAAGAACAATTAATTGAAAGCTTAACCACTATCAATTATGGAAAACCTCGCCCGGCAATTGACGAAGCCATATCTAAACTAAAAGATATCGAAATAGGTAGCCTGCCACAGAGGAATGAGCTTTTCATGGACTATCTTCAACATGGAATCGAGGTCTCTTTTTTTGACGGAAAAGAACAACGTAACGATATCATCTACCTGATAGATTACAATGACAAAAACATCAAGCGTAATGACTTTAAAGTTATTAATCAATGGACGTTCGTTGAAAATTCAGAAAAGCGTGCTGATATAATTCTATTTGTCAATGGTTTGCCACTCGTTGTGATTGAGTTAAAATCTCCATCAAGAGAAGAAACAAATGTATCTGAAGCCTATCTTCAGTTACGTAATTACATGAAAGAAATTCCCTCACTTTTCGTATATAATGTCTTTTGTGTAATGAGTGACATGGCTTGCTCAAAAGCGGGAACGATCACCAGCAATGAAGACCGTTATATGGAATGGAAAACCAAAGACGGGAAATATGAAAGTTCCCAGTTTATTGATTATGATACCTTTTTTGAAGGAATATTCATAAAAGAACGTTTCATTGACATTATCAAGAATTTCATTTGTTTTTCTAAAGAAGAATCAGGTGCTGCAAAGATTTTAGCCGCCTATCACCAGTATTTTGCTGTGAAGAAAGCAGTAGAACGAACTAAAAAGGCAACACAAGGTGACGGAAAAATCGGAGTATTTTGGCATACGCAAGGAAGCGGAAAATCACTATCAATGGTATTTTACGCTCATCTTCTTCAGAATGAATTAAGCCAACCAACTATAGTAGTTATTACCGACCGGAATGATTTGGACGATCAACTCTATACTCAATTCTCCAAATGCCAACAATTCTTGCGCCAAATACCCATACAAGCTAAAAGCCGGGAAGATTTAAAATCACTATTAGCCGGACGAGAAGCCAACGGAATAATCTTCACTACAATGCAGAAGTTTGAAGAATCTGACGAACCTCTGTCTCTAAGACGAAATATTGTAGTTATGACCGATGAAGCACATCGAGGACAATATGGATTTGAAGAAAAAGTAAACGAAGAAACTGGGAAAATATCAATCGGTACTGCAAGAATTATACATAATTCATTACCCAATGCGTCCTTTATAGGTTTCACAGGAACGCCCATTTCTACTAAAGATCGAGATACAACAGAAGTGTTCGGCGACTATATCGACATCTACGATATGACACAAGCAGTATCCGATGGTGCAACTTGTCCTGTGTACTATGAATCTCGTGTCATCAACCTGAATCTTGACAAAGATACATTGAAAGCAATAGATGACGAATATGAAATACTTGCGTCAGAAGGTGCTACTGAAGAACAGATAGAAAAGAGTAAAAAACAAATGTCGCACCTTGAAGAAATACTTGGCGCACCTGCTACCATAGATTCATTGTGCAAGGATATTATAAAACATTATGAAGAAAACAGGCAATTTGAATTGACAGGAAAAGCAATGATCGTCGCTTATTCCCGCCCTATCGCAATGAGTATCTATCATAGAATCTTAGAACTTCGTCCCGACTGGACTGATAAAGTGAAGGTGGTAATGACAGGTAGCAATAAAGATCCGGAAGAGTGGCATGACATTATTGGCAACAAACAATACAAAAAAGAACTTGCCAAGAAATTCAAAGACAACAATGACCCTATGAAAATAGCCATAGTCGTAGATATGTGGCTTACAGGCTTTGACGTACCATCTCTGGCGACAATGTATGTCTATAAGCCAATGAGTGGGCACAATCTCATGCAAGCAATAGCTCGTGTGAACCGCGTCTTTAATGATAAAGCTGGTGGTCTTGTTGTCGACTATATCGGGATAGCCAAAGCATTGAAACAAGCAATGCACGACTATACAGTACGAGATCAAAAAAGATTCGGCAATCCCGATATCAAAAAAACTGCTCTTATTAAGTTTCAAGAGAAATTGGAAGTTTGCCGAGATATCTTCCACGGTTTTGATTATAGCAAATTCCAATCCGGCACAGATAACGATCGTGCACAAATTATCAAAGGTGGAGTCAACTTCCTCATGGACAGTAATAAGAATGATAAAATGCAACTATTCCAAAAGGAATCATCCTTATTACATAGTTCAATCACATTATGCCGTAGCCTGCTTAATGAGCAACAACGCTATGAAGCTGCTTTTTTTGAGACAGTACGAATATTACTATCCAGAATGACAGGCAAAAATAAATTTTCCAAAAAAGAAATAAACGCCCGTATTGGCGAGCTTATCAAACAAAGCGTAAAAAGTGAAGGTGTAATCAATTTATTCTCGGATGTAAAAGCCGAATTCTCCATTTTTGACGCAGCATTCTTGGAAGAAATATCCAAAATGAAAGAGAAAAATATAGCAATAGAGCTATTAAAGAAACTTTTGGCGGAAAAAGTTACCATATATCAAAAAACAAATTTAGTTCAAGCGGAAAAGTTTTCTGATTTATTAAACAGAGCATTATCTAACTATTTAAAAGGATTACTTACTAATGAAGAAGTCATTCAAGAGTTATTAAAGCTTGCTGCAGAAATCTCGGAATCAGAAAATCAAGGCAATGAATTAGGACTTACTGCAGAAGAAAAATCATTTTACGATGCTTTGACCAAACCGAGAGCAGTACAAGATATATATACGAACGAACAACTAGTTGCGATGACAAAGGAGTTAACAGACGCTCTACGCAAAAATCGTACAATTGACTGGCAGAAGAAAGAATCCGCCAGAGCAGGGATGCGCCGTATGATAAAAAGACTCTTGAAAAAATACAAATATCCACCAGAAGAAGCTGAAAATGCACTGGAAACAGTTATTCATCAATGTGAGCAATGGAGTGACAATGATTCTAATGAATACTCTATCAATGAAAGTACACAAAAGTATAACTTTCAACAAAGCTACTACTCAATAGCTGCTGACGAAATACATGAAGGATATAACAAAAAATTATAATATGGGTAAGACAATAACAACATACTTAATTGACGGAGATCCCAAAGGGACTCAATATGTATTTATCAATAATAAAATTTACCAAATGTTTGTAATTCCACGTTCCAGTCTTTCCATTCTGAATGAAAGAACAGATTTACAAACTCCAGCTTTTTATATTCTTTGGGGAGAAGATGAAAATACAAAACCCAAAGCATACATTGGAGAAACTGAAAATTTCAAAGAACGAGTGAAAGATCATGATAGCAAAAAGGCTTAATATTCATATCTAAAGATGCAGCAATGACAAAAGCAGATGTACAATATCTTAAACATCGAACTATTACAAATGCTTTTGTATTGAACGAGAATAAACAAATTCCTAAAGATCCTAATCTACCCGAATATCAAAAAGATGCCATGGATGAGTTTTTTGAAGATATAAAATTCCTTTCATCATTTATTGGTTGCAATATTTTTTTAAATAGTCCAACCAAAAAGAACAGCATTTATTCCATACAAAAGGAAGAAAGTGTAATGCCAAAGGATTTACAGTTCTTCAGGTTTTACAATTTTGAAAGATAGCATCATTGCCCCAGACACAATTCCATCATTACACAGGAAAGCTAAAAGAGAAAAACTAATTAAAGAATATACTACCACTAAAAATGGAAGTTTCATAATGAATTCAGATAAAACCTTTTCTAGCCCCAGCAGTGTAGCAGATTTCTGTATAGGCAGCAGTAATAATGGATGGATAGTATGGAAAGATAAACATGGAAATACATTAGATTCAGTTTACAGAAAGCAATTAGAATAAACGAGTCAATATCATTTACTCCCTTCTTATAAATAACCAACCTAATATGATTTGTCTAAAAATAAATTGGAAAATATATAGTCAACTGCACCGTTTAAATTTATGGACTTATATGCAATGGATATTATACAAAATATTATATTTTCAATGTATTTCATAATTCCATAGATAATAGGTGTTTTTTTCTGAATTATTATAATTATATTTGTAATTACAAATATAAAAAATAAATCATTATGAAAAACATCAATAGACAACAAATAGCGTTAGTGAAAAAAACAAGAAGCAAATGGTTTACTAATCCACAAAAACACCTCAACAGTATAAAACCAACATAATAATACTTGCCTAAGTCAATAGTCTAATTAAAACAACAAAAATAGATTACAGAATTGCTTACATGTTGTTAAGTTTCAATTACTCAACTTTTGCAAATAACAAAGAGTATCTAAAACAAAATTAATAACACATGCCTCAACATATAAAACATTTCTATTCATCAATAGTGACATAAGTTATGGATAGCGAATTAGTACTTCATCCGTCTAGAATATATTCACTTCTAGGGATATATATACAAAAATCCTTTTTTAGTAATGATAAAAGAGGGGATGAAGTGTTTCCTCTCATTGACACTTACTTCATTGAGTCTTTTTGCACTCATCATGGTATCACTATTACGGACTTCACTCATTTCATTCAACAGAAAAGTATATGGAATGTGAGGGATTCTTCACTTTTTATGGAAATTCTTGGATTCATTGGCACTCAATTATATGCAGCCTCAAAGATGGAAAATTCTAGTGGCTATACAGCTTCGAATTTCCGAGATCGTATTTGTAGTCCTGATATATTAAATATAGATTTGAACGAATGGCAGCAATGGGCGGTAAGTTATCAAGATAAGATTTGGAAAAAGTATTATGATTGGTGTTCTACAAATGGATTTGTCATAGCCAATAAGTGTACTCCAATACAAGGTCAAAGAAGGGATCGTTATGTGCAATATCCGAAAGTACATTCAAAGCTTGTACTCAACAGAGAAGATCTGAAAAAAATTGCTACATTTTTTGTTGAGAAGAAACTGTATCCCAATGAAGATATCTCAGAACAAGATTTCTGGAAAATTATTGGACGTTACCACTTTAACAGTTATTACTCTAATAGATCACAAAGAATTCTTGAAGAAAATAGAGAATTAGCAAATAAACAGATATATCAATATTATTTATTTTGGGATGGAGAATACACAGATAATTTTCACACCCAAAAGATCACAAAGGCAAAAAATCAGTTATATCTTCTTGAATTAGCCAATACTTGGTCTATTGATATTATAGAAAATGAATCTGGAAAACTTATTAAAAATATACCCTTTCGTTCTTTAAAAAATAAGCATGAATTTCGTGAATATTATACATATAAACGTGACAATGTTATTCTCTTCAAGAAAAGCAATGACTACGACGGGTATTGGGAAGAAAGCCGCTACATAGATAATTATGAGGATGAAGGCATTGCACTCTTTTCATCAAACTCACTGAATTACATATATTACGAAAAAGATGTGATAAAAAAAACATCAGGATTTGTATTAGTCAAGATTTCCCATAGTTCTACTTATTACGAAGAATTTTACGCAAATGAACGTCCATATACATTACGTGGTGGACTTAAAATTGCGCAGAACACATATTTGTTGGGCGCACCTCCCCTACTTGAATTCAAAAAAACTGCAACTTTTTGGATTGATGACAAAGAAGAAGTGTCTTATGAAGGAGCTGTCTATAGTTTTGACTTAAACGAAGGATGCCATCAAATCAAGATTAAAGGCTATAAAAGTATCAATATCTGTATAACAAAAGTATTTCCTGTCATTCATATGTGGGGAGAGCATTCTAAATGGAGGATAGCTCAAGGAAAATCTGCATTTTGGACTCCTCAAAGCACCGAAGGATATGTTACCGGAATAGATTTTTCGTCCTATTCACTAATATCTAATGCTCCAAAAGAAATTAATCCTCTAACACTATGGTGTAGAAAAGAACTTTTCGCTCCTATTGCAACTTATAAAGAAAGAAATATAAAACTAAAAAATATAAAATAATTAACATTATAAAATATGACCGACATTGATTATACTCAATTTAAAATTGTTGGTGTTGTTGAAGCTCAACCTAATACCAAGCACGCTATTATAAATGCAGTAGGATATTTAGGTAGCGATTGGAAATTTACACCGTTATCACCAACAGAAGCTAAACAAGTTTTTCCTTCCCGAGGACGAGTATTTGCTCCAGGATTTCAAGACAGATACAAGGAACTTATAGGTAAATGTATATTTGCAGGTATGATGCCATCCAACAATGATGGTGCGGACAAATTTATTTGGGACAGAGAAAATGGTATGCCAGACGAATATGGCACTGTTATCATCAATGGGTTAGCTAACGAAATAGATGAAAATCCTGATAAGACCTACAAGAATCTAAAAACTAATGGGCGCCTAGATAATACATCGCCAACATATCTATGCATACTCAGCAAATTATATCTTATTGATCCAGATAATATCAAAAAGTATTATATTACAGAAATGGATCTTCATTTTGTAAAGAATGCCAACCATGAATCATTTGTCACATACGATCATACACATTACGTACTCATTGGAAACCATTTAGATGGTCCCACAAGAGCTATTGATATTATGCCAGACTCAATACTACGAGATTGGCTTATAAAAGAATTTTTAGTTAAAGAATGGAGTCAGGCTCTTAACTCAAAATCACTGGATGAAATAGAAAATGGATTAATTGGATTAATTAGCAAATCAATCTTACACAAGCCTGTGTTAAAAAGTAGAATCAACAGACTTTCTAGCATGCTCGAATTATTTGTCTTTTCTTATGAAGAGATGACTAACTTCCTTACCCTTCCGACTCTAAAACGCACTATTGACAAATCCATTGAAACCAATAGTGAGAAATTCATTGAAAAGACAAAAAGCAAGTATGCCAAAGAGCTTGAAAATTTAAAAGAAACGAATCGACTTCTCATAGAGAAAGAGCATACAAATGCTGCTGATGTAATTTCCAAGATTCATAGAAAAATCGAGGAAGCAAATGCAGAGTTTAATGCAAATAATGAAGAATTAAATAAAAAGACAAAACTTGCAGAGGAAATTATTGCATTACAACTTACTAAAATTGAGGAATATAAAATAGCTATCGAGGAATTAGAGAATACGCTGCATAGCATAGAAGATAATAAAGAACACGTTATTAATGATTTTGCAGTTATTAAAGATGTAATGCAAATAATCGTTTCGCAAAAGACAAAGCAAGCTATATTACCACACCCTACTTTTCAAAAGACCAATAATAATGCACCAACTGATTTTGGAGAAACAATAGAATCTCTGAACGATGAATCTGAAGAGATTAAATTACCCCAAACTTTTAAAACAAGACTAGAATTCTATCTCACTAAAAATAATCGTAAAACTGAGATAGCTAAAAAAATTGGGCAGTATATGGTTCATTATAAGGCAATATTAGTTCCTGATAACCGTATAATCCACTCAATTATAAAAGCTACAGGTCGCTGCAAATATTCCATTCAATATGTTACTCCCGAGTGGCGTTCATTCTCTAATGTGTGGAACAATGGTCTTAATACCATGATCCACAGTTGTATAAGCAATCCTGATATCATACACTATTACATATTAGAAAATATCAACATGTCATATTTACCTTGTTATCTGCAACCTATAGTAGATATATCAATGGGATTACGTATTAATTTTCCTAATACGGAAATTATATTTCCAGATAATTTACGCTTGCTATTAACATCAACCGCAGAAGAAGGATTACCTTTAGCCCAACAAAGCATTCGTTATTTTGGCTGTTTACAAAATGATGACTACACTATTGATGAAAAAAAGGAAAATCTATATTCTAATGAAAAATCTGACAAAACTGGTTATCTTAAAGCTGACATGCTAAAGAATATGAGATCCATATCTCCTATTCCTTCCAATGAATATCTATCATACATTCAAAGCGATTATGAATAATATAAAAGAATGTCAGGAAGCCTTGTTTACTTGGATGAGTCTTCAAAATCAAGTCAATTATAATACTATCAAAAAATATTGCGAATATCTTAATTTACAATATAATCTTTTGATTGAGGAGCACCCTGCATGGAAAATATTTCTGCCGCTATTTTTTGCAGGAAATATTGATTTTTGTGGTGATAATTGTTTTAAAGTAACAGAACCTATTGCTGTTACAAAAAGGGATTTTTGTATTTATACAAATATATTCAATCAATCTCTAGATGTATCTACAGCATTTCCTTTTATATTTCGCAGCAAAGAGGTACCACATATTGATTTCAAGAAAATCTATAGATTTAATGCTGTTTCAATTCTTAAACACTTTCCTACAGTAAAGGATATTGTTAGTAAATTTGAGCCTCTGCCTCTCAATGATTTCTCTTCCCTCAAGTTTGACAACAGAGAAATTAAATTCGGAGTAGCGCAAAAAGAAGATTGGAATCTCAAGTATTATTTCGTTTATCCTGAAACGAGGCGAGTTGTAGCTGTTCCCTATTGGAATGTAAATCCTGACGGAATCAATGTAGCGTATTGCTATAGTCGTTCTATTGACGGAAGAGGAAATGGAAAGTACAGCCTAAAAGACAAGAGAATGTACATCACAAGTTATCGTTTTCCCATATTGCTCTATAGAATATTATTGTTAGAATCATTACTGGAAGGCAATACTCCCTTCTTTGAACAAGGATTATATATTTTTCCAAATATAAACCTTAATATCGCGAATCAAATTAATAGAATTCTAAATAACTCAATCCAATATGAATAATCCAATCCAAATATATAATGAATTAAGAGATACATATTTAAAGTACATCAGCAGTGGCATCCCTTTCTTTAATGAACAATACGATGCAGAACGAAAAGAACTACTGAAAGAAAATGGCACAATATGCCAACCTCCTATCATTGAAATAGTTCCCAAATACAAAGAGCAAGCATCACTTGAACAGTTCTGCAAAAACGAAAATGTATCGAACGAACTAGCTAAATTTGTCCAATCCGGTTTGTTTTATAATAACAATTCTGAGAAACGTATATTATATAAGCATCAATATAATGCCTTAAAAGAATCTTATCTCAATAGAAAGCACATTGTAGTTACCACTGGTACAGGTTCAGGTAAAACAGAATGTTTTTTGTTACCAATCATTGCAGATCTTATTTCTGAATCCAGTTCTTGGTCTACAAACCGTCCAAGAGCTATGAGAACAATGATTCTGTATCCATTGAACGCACTTGCAGAAGATCAAATGATAAGACTCCGAAAATCATTGAATAGCCGAAGAGAAAATCATTCAGGGGCATTGGACTGGTTAGATAAATATCGCAACGGGCATCGTTTTTATTTTGGACGTTATACAGGTAGCACACCTGTTAGTGGCAGTGCTGACAGTGCTAAAGATAAAATAAGAATAGAAAAAAATCAACTTGTCGAGGAATGGAAGGCAGCTAAACAAGCTGCTTCCCAAAATGAAGAAAATAGAGAACTTCTGTATCATGTGCCTTGTATGGAAAAGGATAGCGCAGAAATGTGGGACAGACTTTCTATGCAGAAAAACGCCCCAGATATATTAATAACAAACTACAGTATGCTTAATATCATGCTTATGCGCAACATTGAAGCAGCGATATTTGAAGATACCAAACGTTGGTTGGCTGAAGATAAATCTCACGTATTTCATCTTGTTATAGACGAGCTACATACTTATCGAGGTACAGCAGGCACAGAAGTTGCATATCTTATAAGAGTGCTATTAGACCGTCTTGGACTAACACCAGATTCACCACAAGTGCAGTTCTTGGCTTCAAGTGCGTCAATGGGAGAAAATAAACAAACATCTGACTTCCTTTGTGAATTCTTCGGCGTAGCAAAAGATTTTTTCAAGGACAAATTTTCTATTTTTACTAATGACAAGAATACACTTACATCAAAACCTGAAACATGCCTACCTGTTGAAGCCTTTGTGAACTATGCCAATACCTCAATAACAGAAAAGGAACGTGAAGCAAGCTTATTTTCACAGTTAACATGCAACTCATATTTACAAATATCAGAACGCTACCATTTAGTCGAATGGCTGAAGTTTGCAATGACCGACAAATCTGGCAACATCGTTGCCATGAATGCTATTGATATAGCTACACGCATGGGTATCATTGATAAAAATGCAGAACCATTCATAACCTCATTTCTCAAAATTATCTGCCAAAGCAAAACACAAAAAGGATATCTACTCCCATTAAGAGTTCACTTCTTTTTCCGTGCAATTAATGGCTTATGGGCATGTTCCAATCCATATTGCGAATGTTTAAACGAAAAACACAAGTTCAACAACCGTTTGCTGGGTAAATTCTACAAAAGTCCACGTTCCATATGTTCATGCGGTCATAACATTCTTGAACTGATTATATGCGAGAACTGTGGGGAAGCCTACCTTGGAGGATATATAATTAATCGTGGTGGACGAACATATTTATCTATAGATAAACCAATCGGTTCACAATTCTGTCAATATGCGATCTTATGGCAATCAGAAGGCGATTATAAAGGTTGGACAAAAGTCCAGTATAATAGCGAAACCGGAGAATTCAAAAAACATCCTCACGGAGAATATCTATTACACGAACAAAAGACTGATAAAGATACTCGTTTCCCTTCAGAATGCCCACAATGTGAAATAGAGTATCGCATTGAAAACGCAAATAGTTTTACCCCTCTCAAAAGACATAGCACAGGACTTCAAAAAGTCAATCAAGTCCTTGCAGACTCTTTAGTTAGAACTATGAAAAATGCTCATGAAAACAACACTAAAGTTGTACTTTTTTCCGACAGTCGCCAGGCAGCTGCTAAACTTTCAGCTGGCATTGAGTTAGACCATTACAGAGATGTCGTAAGATGGCTGATGCTTCAAGCATTAAAAGGAGATAATGATAGCATAAACTTTTTGCGTCACTATCAGCCTTTAGAGGTAAACATTAGTTCCCGTGACGAAAATGAGAAGTTGACAGAGTTACGTAATCAAGGACTATATGTGAGACTCATCGAACTAATACAGAATAAAATGTGGGGACTCACATCTGAGGAACAAAATGAATTAAACAATCTATTCCGTAACATAGAGAATGTGAGTCTTGAAAACATAACATCTGATGTGTTTAAAGGATTACTTCAAATTGGATCCAATCCAGCAGGACCTAAACCTTCCATAGCACGTGATCCACTTGTGGGAGATTGGTCATCAATCTTTGATTTTGAACAATATGTTGTAAATACAGATATAGGAGATGCTGCAAATGAATACTATAACAAAATTCGTTTAGCCAACAAACATGAACAAATCATGAGTATTTTTGCTCATAAAAAGAAATCATTTGAATCAATGAAACTTGGATACATATCATGTAGTACCCCTCAAAATATAGATTCTGTAATGCTTCAGTTTATAAATTCCACAATACGTATTTTGGGAGAAAAAAGACGTATTAAAGGTTTTGATTCTAAATATCCCATTCCAAATGCATTTCCAAGGGCTGTCAGAAAGATGGTTAAGGCCGTTTGGGGTATAACCAATATAACCCAACAAACAGAAAAGCTAAATGAGATAAAACAACTCATGAGAAAACTCGGTATTATTGATAGAGAGATTGTTGCTCTCACTGGTGAAAAAATAGCTTTTTGCAAAGCAACACCAGGCATGAAATATTGGACTTGTCCTCGTTGTAAGACAATACATCTTCAGCCTTCTAATGGTATATGTACTAATTGTCAAGGCAAACTAGGAAAAAGTAAGGATATTACCGAAAATGATTTACATGATCCTGAGGATTATTATCTTTCATTGGTCAACTCTACTGAAGAGATCTATCGTCTCCATTGTGAAGAAATGTCAGGACAAACATCTCGTCAAGAATCAAGGAAACGACAACGTTTATTTCAAGATATATTTTTAACTAACGAAATTCCTTCTGTAAACGGTATAGATATGCTTAGTGTTACTACGACAATGGAAGCGGGTGTTGATATTGGCTCTCTATCCGCAGTTATGATGGGAAATGTGCCTCCACAACGATTTAATTACCAACAACGTGTAGGTCGTGCTGGTCGCCGTGGTAACCCTTTATCTGTAGCATTGACAATTGCAAAAGGAACAAGTCATGACATTACTCATTACTTTGAACCAAACAGAATGGTTTCTGCTACCCCTAAAGACCCTTATCTAGAAGTTCGTATCAAGGAAATCGCAGAGCGAATTATCTACAAAGAAATACTCTATAATGCACTAAAATCGATAGATTCAAATGCAGAAAGTGTACATGGCAGCTTTGGTTTAGTTGCAACTTGGGAAAACCAGAACAAATGTAAGGTTATAAACTGGATTAAAGACAACACAGAACAAATAAAACATATTATTGAAGTTGTCACTAGATGCACAGATATATCGGACGCTGATAAAAAGGCTATTCTACTCTATATACAAAATGAACTCGTAGATCGCATTTCTAAAATAGCAACAAGTTCTGATTATACACAAACTCTCCTTAGCGAAAGATTGGCTAATGCAGGTTTATTACCTATGTTTGGTTTCCCTACTCGAACACGAAATCTCTACTTAAGCAAACCTCAAAAGTTACCAGCCGAGGATGTTGTAAACAGAGATATGGAGATGGCACTAAATTCTTTCGCTCCAGGACATGAAATTGTAAAAGACAAAAAAATCTATCGTGCTGTAGGAGTGGTTGATTATGAATATAATCAACAGCATATAGTATCTGTAAAAAGTGGTAGTCTCAATACCCATACCAAACCACTCTTTCGCTGTAACCAATGTGGTTATTCGACCATGTCCTTAGATACAGAAACTGCTAAATGTCCCGTTTGTGCACAAGAGATGGAAAAAATTCAAGTTTGTTCTCCTTTAGGATTCTGCGTTGATTACAACATAAAGCCTCAAGACTTCAATGGTTCTTACGATTGGTACTCTCCAAATAGCGATATCAAACTTGATTGTGAAGATTATTTGCAACCATGTCCACCTGTTAAAAATCTCCAATTACGAAACAATATGATACCTACACAAGGATTAGTGCACCAAGTTAATGACAATAATGGAGAGTTTTACACAATGGGACTAAATCCCAATAACATTTGGGTATCAAGAAAAGCATATTCTCAAGATATGCAAAATAAATTAGAACTGAGGTATGAGAAAAAATTAGCATTCGTCTTATCTAAGTCAACAGGTATTCTCACAATAGCCTTCGAACATGAACCAAACGGAATATGCCTCAATCCATTGACTGAAAATAAGAATTATTATGCAGTAAAAGCTGCATTCTTATCCTGGGGCTATCTTGTGAGAAGATCCGTTGCCAGTTATCTTGACATAGATACTTCTGAATTAAGTATTGGTTATCATATATCATCAATCACTCACAAGCCTGAAATATTTATTGTTGAAAGACTTGAGAATGGCTCTGGATATTGTAATTATCTAAGTGGAAGAAAATATGCAAATGTTCCTTTAGAGGCTATAGTAGAACCCCTCATTAAAGACGGTACTATCTACAATCTTCTATGTGCGTCATCTCACATGAGTAATTGTACCTCATCTTGTTACGACTGCATTCGTGACTATTCCAATCAGCAAGAACATCCGATTCTAGATTGGCGTTTAGGACTAGATTTAGCCAAAATTGCTTCTGATCCAGATGCCCAAATTGATTTCAATACAAAGTATTGGCAAGAGTATATCGAAAATAATGTTGGTTTATTGTTAGAAAAACGACATCTGCAATTTTCTAAACATGAAGATTTATACATTGCAACTACTAGTACAGGAGAAGTTGGTGGAATAATAACACATCCTCTATGGTCAACAGAATACATAGAATCTATTTTAGACAAACATTCTATTCTCAAAGAAATAGATATAATTTCTATATTTGACTTAGGAAAATCAGTATAAGTAATGTTTATTTTACCTACATACAAATCATTATGTATAAACGCATCCCAATAAATATACCAATATTCATGTTTGGCCTTTCAAGTATAATTGGTAGTAATATATTTTAGTTAGTAAAAAGTCATTATCAAGCTAAACATAAATCAGTTATACTTTCGTTGAACGAAAATACAAACAAAAGAATAAAAATGATATTTTCAAAATTCCCTTTTTCTACAGGAAAAGGGAATTTCTTGTTCATACATTTCTTACTCTTAAAATAAAACTTTACCTTTGTAAAGATTATAAATTTGTAAAACATTAAATATTTCACAAATAAAATAAGCCCAACAAGATGAAAGAAGAACCCGACAGTCTGTCTGTCCCTTACAATTTTGCCCGTTGCTTCAACGATCAATGTCCACAAGCCTCAAAATGCCTGCGCCACATAGCTACACAACTTGATACAACAGATAACCTTTATATCTCCATCGTTAATCCGACACGTTATCCTGCGGATGGGAATCAGTGCGAATGTTTTAAAACTACTGTAAAAGTCCATGTGGCATGGGGACTTAAACAGTTGCTTAACAGAATTCCTTATGAGGATGCAGTCAGTATCAGAATACAATTAGTGGGACACTACGGGAAAACAGGATATTATCGGTTCTATCGTGGAGAACGGGGGCTTATGCCTAAAGACCAAGCCTATATAAAACAACTATTCCGTAATAAAGGGATAAAAGAAGAACCAACTTACCAACGCTACACAGAAGAATATATTTGGTAAGTTGCTGTCATCTGTCACAGATTAGGGGTTAATAGTTTAGTAATGAACCGATAAGTCCGTGACAGCAAGAGGTGACAGCAGGGTGATGGCATTTTTGCTGTCACTTGGTTATTAGTCTTACGACATGATAGAGTGTACCGCTACGCGTATCTTTGGAAGGGATTTCTTGCTTTTTCAGTATTCTTCCGAAAGAATTAACCCTCTTGACAGACATCGGGATTGAACTACCTTTTTGAATATCTTCCATAATCTCTGCTGGAGACAGCCACTCCCCTTCTTCAGGCTGCGCGGCACGAAAATAACGGAAGAAAAGTTGCTCTTCCGGCGGGACTTGTTCAAATTCACGGTTGTTTTCCACCATGATCTTTTCTTCCTCCTGATCGAACCAGTAACGTTCGCCATGTTCCAGTTCATACATAGCTTGTGCGTAAAGCTGCTCATAGTCTATCGGACGGTTGGTGTCAATCACTCCGGTCACTTCGATACAAATAAAACGACGACTGCCGGAAGGGTCGGTCAACAGGTCTTTTTGGTTACTCGTAGCTATGAATGAGGCGTAACGACGCATTTCAAGCACGGCACTGCCATGAGGTTTCTTCACATTCAGTACAGGCTTTTGCAGAATATGTTTCAGAAAGCCTTGTTGTGTCGAACTCACCTGGTCAAATTCATCGATATTGATAAGCGCAAAACGATTGAGGTAAAGTTCGGCATCTTTCTTTCGGGAGAAATCAATACTGTCGGTATAGTAGGAACGCTCGGTAGGGGGCATTATGCTCCGGCAAAAGGTGGATTTACGTGTCCCTTGCGGTCCAACAAGTAAAGGAGAAACACTGTTTGCATACTTTTTATTACTTCCTTTCCAATGAGAAACCATATTGAGGAACCAACGGTGGAACAAATCCATCCAATACGGATTCTTACAAGGGACGGTGGCTGCCAATGCACGGATACGGTCTTTGCCGTCCCACGCAGGAAGCCGGTAGAGAAAATCTTCCAACGGGTTGAATACAGGCACACGGTTGGAGTAAATATAACGACTAATATCCCTGTCCCACAACGGGATGCCTTCCATTTGCGCATCTAAAGCAATGCTATTCAGCGCACGTTTGTCGAGAGGATTGAAGCGGAAACGGAAAGAAAGTCTTTCACGATATTCTACCTCGCCAATTTGAGTGTTATGACGGAATTCATAGCGGCGTTTCATGAATTCTTCTGTCTGCAAGGCGAGTTGCTGCTCTTTAGTCAGGCTGATATTCTTACCAAAGCCTTTGCACTCGGTATATATATTGCCAATCATTTGCCGGATAAGCTCTTCCTGTTTATACATATAGAAGTGGAAAATGGTACGTTTCACAACTTCTTCTTGCGGAAGTCCCGAAGCAAAACAGTTTTTAGCCAGTTGGACGACTAAAGGATGCCATGTGTCTTCGCACAATTCGAGTCCCGCTTCCCTAAGATCAGCATAAGCTTTCCGAAAAGCGGCTTCGAAAAGCATCAGAAATGCATTTTCCGCATCATATCCCGGTACGGCACGAGTCAATGGAGACTTCTCCGCCTGAACCGCTTCACGGAAAGTGGTTTCTTCGGGCATTGATGATGGTTGAGAGAGATAAAATTGGACTGAATCCGGACGATATATGATGTCCGGATCGTGGGATAAGCGTGAATATTGTTCCAAAGTCGGCTCTTTAGGAAGTATATCGAATGGAATCTGGGGCTGATAACATTTCACAGCCAATCGATAAGCATGGGCGTGGAATAATTCCGCTTCTTCCCGTGTATTGGGAAGCGAGTTGTCCGGTCGGGTAAAGGTAGTCCATATTTTCACCGTTTTGCCACTTGAACCCATAAAAACACAACGGGTTTGTGGTTGCTCACAGGCTTTTTGTTTCACTAAAGCGATTTCCGACTTATTGGACAAGGGACCGATGGTCAGTTCTACAATACCGTTGTAGTTTTTCATCTGTTTCTGACCATTTACTTTTCGGAATTCGGCAGCAGGAATTATTTGAGGAAGTTTATTGGCAAACATACACCGCTCATCGGGAAGGGTATATCGCAAATGCTCTCTGAATGTAGAAACAGGACGGGATTTTATTTCTGTCTTTATCTTATTTACCAGTATATCAAGATCCATTACGCTAAGCGCTATCGTATCTTCGTTCTTACGAAATTGAGTAATTTTCATTAATTTGATAATAAATTGTTTTGTCAGCGCCTTTGTGATCGTTGAGACTGCTAAGTTACTCATATTATCCGGGACCGACAAGAAAAACAATATTTTAATATAGAGAATTATTGATATATCAAGTGCCTATTTAGCCGAGAGAAACGGGATTGTTATCACTCAATTACGGTTCAAGTTATTTTTCTCTGCTTGGAACTAAAGTTTCAGCTAGGAGAAACTAGAGTTTCATCGGTAAGAAACCAATAGTTTCAAGTAATTGAAACCAGAGTTTCAAGCGTATGAAACTAAAGTTTCAAACCTTTAAACCAACAGTTTCACGCCTTGAAACTGTTGGTTTAAAGGCAGGGTACAACTCATAAGTACGGGGATAATAAATTGAACGACTTATCTTTCTATAGCTGATACTATTCATTTCCAAACAGTATCTTTGATTTTTTCTTTGTTTTTTGGGGTGACAGCATTATTGCTATCACACTGCTGTCACCTTATGCTGTCACGCTATTAAGTTCTTATACTCTGCAAGTTAGATTATAATCTGTGACAGATATATTTTGTTTTTTTATTTCATAGAGTTGCGTAAGCTGAATTCAATTCATAAATGCGACACCTCTTTATTTCACTGAAGGCAACTATTCCACCCCGTATCATATTCCGCGATTTTCCCCTTGCATAACCTCTGATACACATTATTCACTACGAAAATTTAACTTGCTAGTTATCAGAAAAATAATCCATTCTTTCGTTCCATGTTTTCTTGCGTTCTTTTGCCAGAATTCAGACTACAAAAACAAAGAAAATTTGGTAGAAAAGTAATAGTCTTTTTGATATTCGGTAGGATTTACGTATTTAGCAGCAAAATATTCGGTAAGAAAAATGTGATTCAATAGTAAAAGTTCGGCAGGAAAAGTGTATATTTGTACTAGACATCAAATTTAATAATAGACTACCATGTATAGAAACATTATAGAGCAGCTCAAGGAATGGAAGAACAAGGAAGGTAGAAAGCCCCTTATCTTATCAGGCGCACGCCAGGTTGGCAAAACCTATATTCTTAAAAGATTCGGAGAACAAGAATTTGCTAATGTAGCTTATATCAATTGCGATGATAATGAATTGGCAAAGAATCTGTTTATGCAAGATTATAATATACAACGTATCATCCTTGCAATAGGTGCCATCACAGAGCAAAGCATAGAAGCCGGTAAAACATTGATTATCCTTGATGAAATCCAAGAATCGCCACGCGGATTGTCAGTTTTGAAATATTTCTGCGAAAATGCCCCCCAATATCATGTGGCGGTTGCAGGGTCGTTATTGGGTATTACTATGCATAGAGGTGAATCGTTCCCTGTTGGGAAGGTCGATATTCTGCATATCTACCCCATGACATTCGATGAATTCCTATTAGCAAAAGGCAAAAAACAAATGGTTGATATTCTTCGTTCCAAGGATTGGATAACGATAAAACTACTTAAAAACGAATACGTCAAGGCGTTGCGCGAATACTATTTTGTAGGGGGTATGCCCGAATCAGTCATGAAATTCATTGAAACCAATGATGCCATTAAAGTGAGAGAAGTCCAAAACAATATTCTTTACACTTACCAAAAAGATATATCGAAGCACGTGCCTACTTCGGAATCCAATCGTATCAATATGGTGTGGCAATCCATGCCTTCACAATTAGTGAAAGAAAATAAGAAATTCATCTATGGTGTGACAAAACCGGGAGGTAGAGCTAAAGATTTTGAAATAGCTATCCAATGGCTGATGGATGCCGGTTTGGTCTATAAGGCAGAAAGGGTGAACGAAGCTAAGATGCCCTTAAAATTCTATGTGGATATTTCCGGTTTCAAACTTTTCCTTTTAGATTGTGGCTTGTTGGGAGCCATGAGCGAAACCCCACCGGAAAAGCTATTAGTAGCTGAAAACGGCATGGAGGAATCAAAGGGAGCCTTTACGGAGAATTATGTGATGAGTCAATTAGTAGCGACACGCGATACTTCTGTTTTCTATTATAGTAACGATGCGAAATTAGAGATAGATTTTCTGATTCAGCATGGTGGTGAAATCGTTCCGATAGAGGCAAAGGCAGAAGAGAATCTCCGTGCCAAATCACTTTCCACCTTTGTGGCTTCTCGTCCAGGTATGCACGGATTGCGTTTCTCCATGTCGGATTATCGAGAGCAGGACTGGATGACGAATGTTCCGCTTTATGCTATATCAACTTATTTCTAAATTCAGCAGAAAATATGATTGCGAGATTTTATCTACCATGAAGAAGAATCCGACATACGAAGAACTTTTTGAAGCCAATGTACGGCTCCAAGAGGAAAACAAAGTCTTAAAAGATGAAATCAAACATCTAAATATGCAACTACATATAGAGGATAAGCCACAAAAAAGTATTGTAACCACTCATTTGTCTTTGGAAGAAAAGGTCGCATTGTTTAGAGAGTTATTCCATGGTCGGAAAGATATTTTTGCAAGAAGATGGTATAGCAAGAATAGTGGAAAATCTGGTTACCAACCTGTATGTTTGAATGAATGGGACAGACAATTATGCGATAAAAGGAAATATAAATGTACCGAATGTCCTAATCGCCATTTTAAGGAGTTAAGTTATGAAGATGTTTATAGACATCTTGAGGGTAAGGATATTGATGGGTGCGATGTAATCGGAGTATATGCTATCCTCCCGGATAACAAATGTAACTTCCTTTGTGCCGACTTTGATGATAAATCATGCGAGCATGGCTATCAAAATGATGTATTATCCTATATAAATGTTTGTAAGGAATGGAAGATTCCACATGCCATTGAGCGTTCACGCTCGGGAAACGGTGCACATGTCTGGGTATTTTTTGAAATATCTTTGGAAGCAAGTAAGGCGAGGAAATTAGGCAATACCATATTAACAGAAGCTATGGAAAGAAATGGACGGATGAGCTTCAAGTCATACGACCGATTCTTCCCAAATCAAGACAGATTACCGGAAGGTGGTTTCGGAAATTTAGTCGCATTACCTCTACAAGGCAAAGCTCGGAAAGAAGGGAATAGTGTTTTCGTAGATGAAAACTTTATGCCGTATGAAGACCAATGGACGTATTTGGTGGGTGTGCAAAAAGTTTCAGAAATATTGGTTGATAGGATTTTATTGAAGCATGGAATAACATCAGAACTTGGAGATTTGTCAACTACAAGCGAAGCCAAACCTTGGGAAACACCATCAACACAAAAGATAGCAAAAGAAGATTTCCCCAAGAAACTGCTTCTCATAAAATCCAATATGCTTTATATCCCTCTGGAAGATCTTTCTGCAAAGGCGATTAATCACTTAAAACGCATTGCCTCTTTCAAGAATCCGGAATTCTATGCAAAATTGGGAATGAGGTTATCTACATATAATGTACCTCGCATTATTTCATGTGCAGAGCCATCGGATAAATACATCGCCTTACCTCGTGGATGTGAGGATGCTATTATTAATTTGTTGGATGAAAACCATGTTTCTTATCGTATGAACGATCAAACGGAGCTTGGCACACCAATCTCTGTTCAATTCAAAGGGGAGTTACGTGAAGAACAGGTTGCAGCTATAAAAAATTTGATACCACACAACAATGGCGTATTATATGGAACTACAGCATTTGGAAAAACCGTAGCGGCTATCGGATTGATAGTGGAGCGCAAAGTAAACACACTTATTCTTGTACATACCAAAGCCCTGCTCGACCAATGGAAAACCCGATTGGAAGAATACTTGGTGATAGATTACAAGCAAGAGGATACACCACACAAACGTGGACGCAAAAAAGTATTTTCTCCTTTTGGGACATTGGATTCCAAAGGAAACAATTTACATAGTATGGTAGATATTGCCCTGATGCAATCCTGTTTTGAAGAAAATGATATAAAGCCCTTTATCCGAAATTACGGCATGGTGATAGTGGACGAGTGTCACCATGTTTCAGCGGTAAATTTCGAACGGATATTGAAGTACTCAAACGCCCGTTATGTATATGGACTGACGGCAACGCCCATTCGCAAAGACGGACATCAACCTATTATCTTTATGCAATGCGGTCCTATCCGTTATTCTGCTGATGCAAAAACACAGATGGCTTCGCAAACATTTGAACGGTTACTTATACCTCGTTTTACAAATTATCGGGAATTGACGGATGATAAGAAAACATATACTCAAACCATACAAGGAATGAGTAATGACATCTGTCGGAACACACGCATCATAGACGATGTATGTAAAGCATTAGAAGATGGACGTTCCCCTATTATTTTGACCAACCTCACCTCTCATGTAGAAATATTGGCAACCATGCTTACCTCAAAGTGTAAGAATGTAATAACGCTTGTCGGCTCGGAATCAATAAAAGAAAAACGCTCGAAAATGGAGCGTTTGCACAATATTCCCAAAACAGAACTTTTCGTAATCGTTGCCACGGGCAAGTATGTGGGAGAAGGCTTCGACTATCCCCGGCTTGATACGCTATTTCTCGCCTTGCCCGTTTCGTGGAAAGGCATTGTAGCACAATATGCAGGTCGTTTACATCGTGAGTATCCAGGCAAGAAAGATGTTATTATTTATGATTACATTGACATTCATCTGCCCTTATGTGACACCATGTATAAACGGAGATTGAAAGGATATGCAGCGGTGGGCTATAAATTGAGAACAATTAATCCGACAAATCTTTTCCACGATTCTCCGGATATCATATTTAATGGAAAGAATTTTTTAAGACCATTTCTTTCCGACCTATCATGTACTCGTAAATCGGTAGTGATATCTTCTTCCAAATTATGGTTTAGCATACGGACTCCCATGCTTGATATGCTACAAGAACTTACCTTACGAGGTGTTCAAATTATAGTATTCGTAAAATGCCATTCAGAAAAGGATGAATTATTGAAAAGGATTGGTGTTAAAGTGATTGCCAAAGAGAATTTGTCTTTACATATTACAGTTATTAACAAATCATTAATATGGTATGGGAGTGTGAATTACCTCGGTTATAATACGGAAGAGGATAATGCGATAAGGATTTCAGAGAGTGTGATTGCGGAAGAAATGTTAGAGTTGTTGTATAATAATAAAAAATTATAGTAAGTAGCAAATATGAAAAAAGAGTATGTCTTTTCTTGGGCTGAAAATACCGAGGGGAAAATGGTGCATGTTGATAGTGTATCAAGAGGTTTACGTTGTGAATGTACTTGCCCGAATTGCCATGAAAAATTACTTGCCAGACATGGTGATGAAAGAGAACATGGATTTGCCCATCATAGTGATACCCGAGGAGCCCGTCTTGAAATATGTTACATGGTTATATTGTATAAATTGGCAGAGCAAATTATACAAACGAAGAAGCGGATTCATGCGCCGTCTTATTATGGTATATATAAGGAGGAGGATATTGAATTTGTTGATGTAAAAATCGATAGTCGTTTTGAGCGCGAGGACAAACAACCCGATGTGATTGCCACAACCCATGATAATAAACAATACCTGATAGAGTTCGTATTTAATTATAAAGTGCAACATAAGCAAGATATAGACTATCATAATCTGACTTGTCTTGAAGTTGATCTTTCCAATCAGACTTTAGAAACATTAGAGCAATTTCTTCTATCATCAAATGCGGATAGAAGATGGATTAACAATGAAGTCTATTTTAACGGAATAGAATTGATTTATCGGAGTAGAGGAAAATCTGTCAAGGTAGCATCTGAAACAGATTGCCAACAATGTAATTTGAGGTATTCGTGTTGTGCGGTAAAAGCCCTCCCTACATCATCAACTCCCATACTCATTGAAAATAATGGTCAAAAGTATAAACTTTGTAAAACGGAACTTCGTGAGCAAAAAGAGCATCGTCAATCTATTCAAACAGAACAAATTGAGATTAAAGATAATGCCCTGAAAAAAACTTGTTTTAATTGCGAGTATAATCTTAGTTGGGCTAATAAAAATGGATTGGCTAATTGCGGCTTACAACGTCCCAATATCCCTAAACGGCCTACTCCTGATTATGCAATATCTTGTCCTATGTTTAAACGAAAACGATGACAGATTACTCTTTCAAGTCCCTTCGATGCCCTTAAGCCCAGCATAGTGGAATATGACCTGCTTTCAAACTATAGTATCAACGGATTCCGCCATTGTATCATATTCCGCGATTTTCCCCTTGCATAACTTCCGAACAGGATAACCATCTGACAATTTTCAATGCTTTTACACACTAAATCCAGCAAGACTGTCAATTCTTCCTGTGTACGTTTAAGTAAACGTTTTATAGACCTTTTCATCATCATTCTTATTTGTAACTTTACAAAGGTACGAACTTTGTCATACCCAAACAACAGAGATACAAAAAAACTTATAACTAAGCATTTTAAAACCTCGCCAATACTTCCATCATTGCCGAACGACGTTTATATTTTATCCGGAACTCTGCAACTAACCTTTTCACAGCTTCCTGTCCCCCATTAAGTTTCTTTGCACACAACAACACTTGTGCTACAAATTCATAATGATTCCTTCCCATATTCTGTTCAGCGTAATCATTCAACAAAGAAACATACATAGCAATCAATGGCTCCGAATGAGTATTTTTCAGATGATGGGCATATTTCATCAATGCTTCCAACTGATTATAGTTTACTGATGACAATAACATGAATAGACGTTCATAATCCTTTTCTCTCACATAGATTTCCGCCTCATCATTTTCACCAAAAGAAAAATAGTTACTAAATTCTGTTTCCTTCATCATCGCATCCAGAAAACTCTTCCATTGTTCTTTCGGAATCAGAGTTTTGAGTTTATTGTAATATGTCAGTTTATCCCTGCCTGTCACAAACAATAGACGACATGTATCAATTACTTCGGAAGTCCGGTTGGTCGTCTCGTAAATCTTCAGTTTTATTTCCAACCATTTACTATCGGTACCGGGATATATCTCTTCTTTCGCAATCTCTATTCCTTCATCCAGCAAACGGATGGCTTCATCGTATTGGCAACGGACAATCAATTTTTCAACCTCCATCTCCCGTATTTCAGTCAGATAAAGATATTGGCGGATCGTTTCATTCGCTTTTTGCTCTTCATTCTGCTCCAATAATAAGTTGACTTTGCGAAGAACTAACTGATATAAATCATGAGTGTCCTTTCTTGTTTCAAGAAGTCCATCAATCAATTCCAAGGCTTTTTCTGTCGGCTGAATCGAAAGATTGATTTGCATCATAAGTTCATCTATATCATAGATTCCGTAATTTCGATAAGTAGATATTTCAGCAATCTGACGTAATTCCTGTAGAATATCCGTCTTTTGTTTCTGAGTTGTTTTAGGATGTCCAACCACTTTCATGAGTAAACCTCCTGCATGCTCACAATAAAGGGAAGTGCCAAAGTCATCATCATCGTCAATATATAGTAATTCATCCTCATAATTCTCACCGATAGAACGAAGTGTTTGAAGAGCTATGGCAATAGTACTATCCATATCTCCCAGACTCAAAAAGAAGTCTGCTTTCTTCAGAAAAACATCCATTCGATTGAAAACAGTTTCCCAATCACGACTGTAATCATTATAACGATTATGATAACGAGACTTTTTACTGTCACCGAAACTATTAAAAATCTTTTGGATTTCCGTTCTATAATCTTTTCCCTTTGATGTCGAAGACGATTCCTTGAATATAAAACGCTTCAAAAACGCTGCCTTAAATTCCGGATTCGTTGAGGCATATTCACTGATAAATGTAGAAATTTCTTGCGGACTAATGAATGACAACAATTGTTTGATGTCCACATCGGGCTGTACAACCTCTTCTTCCTTTGTAACTATTCTCATTTTTGAAAATGCACTACGACTCACTCGTTTATTATTATCACGAATTGCCAGAAGTGCTGCCACGACATGCTTGCAGATTTCTCCATCATACGGACAATCACAGTACCAGGATTCTACTTCCTTTCCGTTCATAGATATTTCTACATTATAATCATCCGTTCCCTCTACGGTTGCAGTCCATTCACCGGGTGAGGTTTCTTCCAGTTCGGAAACGGCATCTGTATCATAATACTCTTCCCCGCGCATCAATATCTTATAGGGGACAAAGTTCTCAAAATTATCCAGTGTAATCATATGACTAATTTATTCCTGTATATATCCTTCCTGTTCATACGCTTTCCCATATTTATGAATCATTGTCACCAATGGTCTTATACGCTCATCAGAAACAAGCATACCTCTATAACGCAAATACTGATTATCATAAAGCTGACGGTTTCCGGTCTTGAGACGCTTCTCCACATCCGCAGGAATGAAAAACTCCGCACGATTACCCAAGTGTACATAAAATTCATTTAAAAAGATAGAAATACCCGCCAAATCAATGTCTCCGAAATGAATATAACGATTGGGAATCATCTTTAGCCAATCACATAAATCCTTCGATTGCGGATAACGGGATACAAAAAGAACTTTCATTCCTTCAAACAAGTAGCTTTGGGCACGGATATGCTGAAAATTCTCTCCATTCTCTATACCCACTACTACGACATCTTCAGGGATACGGAAATCTTCGTAATCCTGCATGAAGATGGAAGTGCCTTGCAAAGGAGAAAGCACGCATGGTTCATCGTGAAGAGTAGCTTCGATAGGCGTATAACAATTGAGAAGAAAACCTTTGAACGTACGGGTATATCTCAATTTTGAGTTTCCTGCTTTTGCCACTTGCTCCGAACGTGACACTTCATCCGGACAACTCTTCATTTCAATCCAATCTTCCAGCTCCATGCCGGAAGTATAATTCTGGGAGATATAAATGCGGCATCCTTCCGGGTCAATCATACGAAAACTGCGCTTACTCCCTCGGGGAACAATAGTGATGATTCCCTCATCCATTAATCTATTTGCTATCAGTCCATCAAACTTTGTGTAAGGTATGAGCTCACCGCCCAGCATTTTCAGAACCAGCCGTGCCATTGCTAAAGTAAATAAACTACCACTCATTTTTCTTTCTGATTATAAGTTAATAATGGAACGACCTGTGTATTCGACCGCCCGTCCTTACTCAGCAAATAGGTATAACGGTAATCTTCCACATTATAAGTAGTGGGAGAACTGTTTACCAACAAGATATTCCGGCAATTGGCAAAGTCCAGAATGCCTTTCACATTATTGGGATGCAGTTTTCCTATTTCATCCATCATACAATGGATTTTAAAGTCACCAAACTTACGTGACGCCTTCTCTTTGAACACATTAATCAGCATGATATTGACCATTGCTTTCACCAAAATGTCCGTACCGTCAGAACCTACATTGGCAATCTTCTCCACCCATCCCGTGTCGTTATCATTCTCTTTCACGCGGAACTCCAGTTTGAATGTATCGGCAAGCGCCAACCGTCTGCGTCCCGGCTCGTCGAGCAGGAATTTCATAAACGACAGCAAATGCCGGACAGCCGTCGCATTGACATCTTCACGGGAATCTTGCGAGAACAAGTCAACCTTCCCCATATTATACTGGTTCTCATCACTAAACCGTTTAATCTCCAGCAATAGCTGCATCAGTTTATCGCTGCTCTGAAGCGGGCGAAGAGCTATTTCCTTTATTACTCCGGCAAAATTCCGCTTGACAAAATCATCATTGATATCCTTTATCGTTCTGTGTATCTCGCTTTCATTATGTGTCAAATCCCCCACTTCCTTTGAAATCCGCCGGATTATGTCCGTATACCGTTCACTGATATGTTTCTGATAATCGGAGATTTTATCATTATCCACAAACTCGCACAGATTGGAAGCAAAATCATAGTAATCCTGTTCTCCAATCAGCTCCGTACGGAAATGGAAGGTGTTTTTTGACGAGAAGTTTCCATTGAACTGCGTCACTACTCTCTTGAATTCCTCTGTTTTTCTGATGGTAGATACGATAAGCGACTTCAACTCTTCTACAATAACATCGCAACTCTTCCGGGTAGGTTTCTCTCCTATTTCCACCACAGAGGGCGGACAGAAAGTTTCATCTTTCCGAAACATATCCACTTTATTCAACCCGTCCTCCAATGAGTGTAGTTCTTTACGAATCCGGTCGAGATGGTCATCCGCCCCTTTTTTCTGAATCTGCAACTTCTCCTTTTTCAGAGCAAAACGTTCGTCCAATGCAACCAGCTTCGCATCCAGTTCCTTCTTCCGGCTTCGCGTAGCAGGTTCTTTATCAAACAATTCCGCCTTGTCTCTTTCATAATAAAGAACTTGCGGGCGGGATTTGCCAATATAGTCCAATTCTTTATTTATTTCGGCAAACCTTTCATCATACTTGCGGATAGTAACCGTATCGGCCCCCTTTCCATCCAATTCACTCTCCTTCGCCTGCTTCAATTCCTTTTCCCGCTCCGCAGTCTGTTGTTTCATCCGGCCTATCTCTTGCTGAACACCGGCAATAAACTCCTCCAGTTCCTTCCGGAGTTCCGTCCTGCTGTCATTATACACTTTCCGGCAGGCTTTCAACAGTTTTTCCCGTTCCGCCAAATGCTTTTCCTTCTCTCCTTCCGCCACATAAAGACGATGGCCGACTTCATTCAGTTGCGCCTGCAACTCTTCGATACAACCTCTTTTCCATTCCTCCTCCTTTGTCTTCCATGAGGCGTAATCAGCCTGCAGATTCTTCAATTTTGCAGGAATCTGCATTCGCTCGGCTTCCATCAGATGTTGTTCTTCCAAAATACGATGTATTTGCTTCGAGTACTTTTTCTCCAAAGAAGAAACTGCTTCTCCCTCTTCTTCCGTCAGTCGGGTGAGGCGGTCGGTACAAAGTTGCCGGGCTGCTTGTTGCCTGTCGCGCTCCTGCTTCATTTCCTCGGGAGTGCGGACAGAACGCTCGATTGCTGTCAGATTGAGTGAAACGCCGAACAAAGTAGCTTCCTTATTCACTAATTGAGGTTGCAGCTCATTGTTGTACAACACCAGTTCCTCATCCGCCACCTTGCCTATCGTCTCCTGCCAATCCGGTTTGTTCTTCTCCAACCATTCACACAAAGAACCTTTTCGTTTCTCAATCAAGGCGTCCAATGTTTGTAACTGTTCTTCAATCGCACTCCGCTCTTTGCGAACGATCTCCATCTTTGCCTGAAATTCCCATTTCAATTCTTTCACTTTCCATTCACACTCCTGCCTCAACTGCTTTATTTCTCCTTGTTGCTGACGAATATTAAGCTCCAGTTCCTTGTCCTTTTTGCGCAGTTCGTTAATCCCGTCTTCACAATCAGACATTTCCTTTTGATGGGGATGTTCGTATTTCACCTTTTGAAGTTTCAGGTTACACTTTGCCTGTTCATCGCGCAACTGCCGGATACGATTATCCACAGTCTGCACTTTCTCTTCTTGCATTGCCCTTACTTTCTCTTCTTCCACACGAAGTTGTTGCATCAATTCCTCCTGTTTGCCGGCAATCTCCGCATTCCGAGCATTTATCCGTGCTTGCTGGCTATTCTCAAAAGTACGGAAATCAGCTTCCAATTTCTCAAACAGCAATCGGTACTTACTCAATACATCCTCATAAGCTCTTGTCAGTTCCGATTTCATATTCCGGACTTGTTCAAGTTCCTGAATCAGTAGTTCTTCGCAAGATACCCGTTTGATGATTTCTTCAATCTGCATCTGCTCGTAATGCAGACGTTTCTCACGTATCTTTTTGAGCAAATCGTTTATTATACCTATATCCCTAATCACACCATCACGTTCATTGGTGTACTTTTGTTGCAGTTCACCCATAAGCCGTAGCAACCGTTCACGTTCCGTCTCCGCTTTAGCCTGTTCTTCCTTCACTAACGGAATCTCACGCAAAGCCCGTTTCTCCGCAAAGTTAAGCTCCGCACGCCCTTCACCAATCTGCTTTTGGGTATAAATCAAGTCACGATAGGCGTTCATTACTTTCTCCGCCATCTTCCGGACAGGCACTTCTCCATTCTTGTTCTTTGTAAACCAAAGCATCACATCCCTGTATTCCTGCTCGAATTCCTTTATCTGGCTACGATAGAAGTCCAAATCGACAGAGATATCCTCATCACTCATCGAACGGATAATGGTATCTTTTATAAAATCAGCATCCAGTTTGGAATTTAAAAAGACATTCTGTATCGTCCGCGGAATATTCTGATATTTTGCACTTTCCACAATGGCAAACTTGCGGTAAGGTATCATTTCATGCTTGCGGTTATTACCGAAAATAATGTCCCGATACATTTCATAGCTAGTCACTTGTGCAGTAATCTGAATCTTCGAACCGATATGTTCTCGGATACGTCCCCATTCAGAATGTACCACATTGTGTTCGTCAATGAACCAGTCCTGTTGGAATGGCGCATCAATAAAACGGAAAAACACCCGTCCCTGGGATTTGGCAGCTACCACACAATACGCCCCATTCTCCCGCATCACCTCATAAATAATGTAAGAATTGGCATAAGGAAAGTAAAAAGCATCGAAGCTTTTCTTCTCCTTCGGAATGCCCAGTCTTAGTTTGTCAGCATTATAAAAGAATAGGATGGCACGGAGCAGCGTACTCTTACCAACACCTTGCGTACCTATAAAATGTACGTTCCCATCCAACTTCACTTCCGAATATGGAATATGGGCACTGTTCAGAAAAATAATCTTATTCAGGTATCTCATCTTGCACCTCCTCTGAAATTGTGATACAATCAACCAAGTCCTCCATATAATGGAAAGCCGACAATACTTTATATGTCCCATCGAGTTCGTTTTCTTTCTCTATCAGTCCTATACTCTCCAGTTCTTTCAACAGTTTGCCGACAACTTCATCATATTTCTTCTTATCCGAAAACAGTTTGGTTGCCTTTTCTTTCAGTTCGATATCGCATCCTATCTGAATTTCAATATCAGCAGCACGGAACAGAAAGCCCGGGCCGAATGCCGAATGATAGGTTTTTAGGAAACTCAGGTAATCAATCCACTTCTGAATCGCTTCCAGTTTACGTTCCAAATCGACTTTCGATTCCTTGCGAGTAAAGTAGTAATAACCGTCACCGCCTTCCAAATAGAAACCGACACCTTTATAGTAATCATAATAATCGGGCAAATCTTCCTCAATGGCATCATACAAGCGTTTCACTTGGGTAGAGACACTATTGGAAGAAATGAATCCCCCTTTGCTAAGTATATTAAATATTTCTTCAGTGTATTTCATGGTCATCTGTTTTTAGCATTCAGCATACATCATTTGGCATATATTAAAGGGTATTCCACTTCATCGGAGATTTCATAAGTATCCGTAAATCGAAGTTCGTCGGCATACTGTGATGCCAGTTGGCAGAAAAAGATTAATTTCTCTCCACGTGTCACCTCTTTCCGGTAGCGATAGTTCATCACAAAAGAGAACAGGTGGGTGCTGGACGCCATAAATGAATTATGCACTTCCTGCAAGTTTACGGTATCTATCATTTGCGACTGCCCATCCAGGTATCCTTCTGGAATGGCATCTGCCAGTTGTTTCATTCCTTTCGGAGAATTTCTCTGCCGCGCGACAAGTTTCTTCAAAATCTGAAAAGCCTCATCGGAAGTCCGTAGATTATCAATGGAAAGCTTGATGCGATAACCGACCTGCGGCTCCATCCAGACAGGATTTTTTTGTGCGGCAACAGAACGGATACTTGTATGTTCTTCCAACAAGAACTGGTCTTTCAGGTACTTCAACTTCTTTACTTTCTCAAAGATACGGTTCTGATAATCTATCAGATTCAGATAATGGATGATTTGTTTCTGGATTTCAATCAGGTTATGGTACGAGTCATTTAGCTGAAGTTTTACATCACTTACTACATTCCGCATCTGTACGTCCATCGCCACCCGGAAGAAAACAGGCTGTCCGTAGTCTATCAATTCCTCACTTTTACGGATCAGCAGAGCAATATTGTTCCGTTTCTCATCAAGCCGGACAAGTTTGGTTTTCTTTATCTTATAATTCGGTTCGTTCTTATAAGTATTATCCATGTTCCTTTTCAAGTCCATCACATTGCGGACTGTAGTCAGAGCGATGTTTTTTAGACAGCGTTTCACTTCACGCTGGTAGTTGTATTTACGTTGCTCGTTGTTCTCTTTCAGATAATAGTCAATATTTTCATTCAGTCGCGTCAGGTAATCCTGCACGAAAGAAACATTGATTTCTTCATTTACTTCGAGCACATCTTCAAAGAATTTCAGATAGATATCTTCCATTTCCAGAAAGTCACCAGTATCCCGGATAACCCCATAGTCAATCAGATAACGGATACGCTCTTCCTTGTACTCTGTCATTTCAAGCGCATAATCGTAGCGGAACGAAAGAGACTTCCGTTTGGCAAACATTTCTTTCAGAAGCTCTTTCTCCCTGTCCAGACTTTTGACAAGTTCTTCTATAGAACGAAAAGTGCTCATATTAGTTTTGTCTTTTAATGGTGTTTACTACTTCAAAATATTTACATAGTATATATTTCAGTAATAAGATATCACAAAAATAACATAAATGAAATAGTAAACCTAATTTCTGTATCAATATTTTTATTACTACAAAAATTGAGAAACTAACTCTACATATTCATTATACAACTATAAATTTCAAGTAAGAATTTGCAAAGGCAATTACTATTTATACCTTTGTGACTTCAATAAAGAATATGATTTCAATAGAGAATTAGTAACCCGTTAAAAGAGGAAATTGATTATGCGTTCATTCATAGTATTTCTTTGTTTAGTCCCCACCCTCCTGTTTGCCCAACAAACTCAACTGGAGACACAGTTGAAAGAAGCCATCAAAGGAAAGAAGGCCGAAATAGGAATAGCCGTCATCATTGATGGGAAAGATACGATAACTGTCAATAATGATATTCACTATCCACTGATGAGCGTATTCAAGTTTCATCAGGCATTAGCATTGGCCGATTATATGGGAAAACAGAGGCAATCGCTGGAAACCCGGTTAGCCATAAAAAAATCGGATTTAAAGCCGGATACTTACAGTCCGCTACGGGATAAATATCCGCAGGGTGGAATTGAAATGAGTATTGCCGACCTGCTAAAATATACACTTCAACAGAGTGACAACAATGCCTGCGATATTCTTTTTGATTATCAGGGAGGTCCCGATGCTGTAAACAAGTATATCCATTCACTGGGAATTCGGGAATGTGCCATTGTCGGTACGGAAACTGCCATGCACGAAGACTTGAACCTATGTTATGAAAACTGGACTACTCCGTTGGCCGCAGCCGAATTAGTGGAAATATTCCGTAAGAAGCCATTGTTTCCCAAAGTGTACAAAGACTTCATATTTCAAACAATGGTGGAATGTCAAACCGGGCAAGACCGTCTGGTTGCTCCGCTGCTCGACAAAAAAGTAACCGTAGGTCATAAAACCGGAACGGGAGATCTTAATGCGAAAGGGCAACAAATCGGTTGTAATGACATCGGTTTCGTTCTTTTGCCCGGTGGACGTACTTATAGTATAGCTGTCTTCGTGAAGGATTCCGAAGAAAATAATCAGGCGAACAGTAAGATTATCGCTGATATTTCCCGTATCGTTTATGAATATGTAATGCAGCATTAAGATAGAGACAAAGTACGTTCGGTACGAATGAAGATTGAAACAAAGTAATAGAAATTAGAAAATTCATTTACATGAAACTACATCATATCGCTATCTGGACCTTTCGTCTGGAAGAATTAAAAGAGTTCTATGTCCGCTTCTTCGGAGGAAAAAGCAACGAAAAATACATCAATCCCAAGAAAGGATTCGAGTCCTATTTTATCTCTTTTGGAGAGGGAACAGACTTGGAACTGATGAGCCGTACAGATGTACAGAACACTCCCATTGAAGAAAACAGGGTTGGACTGACACACTTTGCTTTCACCTTCCCCAGCCAGGAAGAAGTATTACGCTTCACCGAACAAATGCGTTCGGAAGGATATACCATCGCCGGCGAACCGCGTACTTCGGGAGACGGATATTTTGAAAGTGTAGTCCTCGATCCTGACGGAAACCGGATTGAGTGCGTATATCGGAAAACAACAAACGAGTCGAAAAACAAAGCAAGACAGGAAACTGAAATAGATAGTATTCCCCCCGTGACGCTCCATACAGAACGTTTGTTTCTCCGCCCTTTCGAAGAAAGAGATGCAGAAACGTTCTTCGCTTGTTGCCAGAACCCGAATCTGGGAAACAATGCCGGATGGCCGCCCCATCGTACGTTGGATGAATCCCGCCGGATACTTCATTCCACATTTATCAACCAAGAGGGAATATGGGCAGTGATACTAAAAGATACAAAACAGCTAATCGGTTCCGTAGGAATTATCCCCGACCCTAAACGCGAAAATCCGCAAGTGAGAATGTTGGGTTACTGGCTCGACGAATCTCATTGGGGCAAAGGATACATGACCGAAGCAGTGCAGGGTGTCCTCAACTATGGCTTTGAAGAATTGCGGCTTAGCCTCATCACAGCTACCTGTTATCCACACAATAAACGTTCGCAGAAAGTACTGAAAAAGAACGGTTTTATCTATGAAGGTACACTTCATCAGGCAGAATTGACTTACAACGGAAACATCTACGACCACCAATGCTACTACCTGCCCGGCATCTCCCAACCTACTCCGGAAGACTATGATGAAATCCTCCATGTATGGGAAATGTCCGTTCGCCACACGCATGATTTCCTGACGGAAGAACATATCCAGTTCTATAAACCACTGGTGCGGAAGCATTATTTACCCGCTGTTGAACTTTTTGTCATCCGGAATGCCAACGGAAAGATTGCCGCTTTCATGGGATTGAGCGACGAACTGATCGAAATGTTATTCGTACACCCCGACGAGCAGGGAAAAGGATATGGCAAACGATTAATGGAATACGCAAGAGACAAAAAACATATGGATAAGGTGGACGTAAACGAGCAGAATGAAAAAGCACTTCAGTTCTATCTCCATTTGGGATTCCAAGTCATCGGCAGAGATGAAACGGACAGCATGGGCAAACCTTTCCCCATTCTTCATTTGCAACTGCCGGAAGCTGATTCCGCTAATAGAGATTAATTCCCCAAAAACGAAAGCTACATGAACCTACGTGCAAGATTATCCGAACGAGTACACATTGAAGATATCAGAGAGGTACTCCACTTTATACAGGATGATGAACGGCTTAGAGAAGAAATCTACCAACTGATATTCGACGAAGACGCTATCGTCTCCTATCAGGCATTGTGGGTATGTACTCATTTCTCAAAGGCAGATGTAGAATGGTTAAGCCGGAAACAAGAAGAATTGATTGACGCTGCCATGACCTGCCCACACTCGGGAAAACGGAGAATGATCCTGAACCTGATATGCCAGCAACCTGCCGCCGATCCGCCACGAGTGGATTTCCTTGATTTCTGCATGGAACGCATGATATCCCGCGAGGAACCACCGGGCGTGCAATCGCTCTGCATGAAACTGGCTTATCAACTGACACGCTCCATCCCGGAACTGCAACAGGAACTACGCACAATACTGGAAATCATGGAGCCCGACTTACTGGTTCCCGCTATCCGTTCCGTACGAAAAAACACCCTGAAAGCCATGAAAGCAAAGAAAAACAGATAATTTCTATTGCTTTTATCTCACCGTTCAACTAGAGTATATTCAGATGGAATATCTGGGATATACCCGTCACCGAAATCTGAATACCGATGCAGAAAGTGAAAAAAGCAACGAGCTTATTAATAATTTGATTTCCCACCGGTCCCAACCTCTGAATAAACCTCTGCCCTTGCGAAAGGAATACATAAAAGATGGCCGCCATACAAATAATAACAAGTGCAATGACCAAATAATTAATCCCAGTTTGCAACAATTTGCCTTTAACACTGGCAGACGCCATCAAAGTAAAGATAACCGATATACTGCCCGGCCCGATACTGATAGGAAACGTGATGGGATAAAATATCTTCTGCTCGATGTTTTTCCATCTGAAACCGTCTACATTCTTGCTGGCCTCTTCTTCTTTATCAGACGAACCCGAATCCCCCAACAGCTCCATTGCCGTCTTACAAATCAGTATTCCACCTCCCAACTGAATAACAGGAATAGCCAGACCGAAAATCAACAGAAACAAATGCCCTATCACCAATGTCCCTACACCGATCATTATAAAATTGAGCGTCAGCTTCTGAATGGCTGCTTTCCGCTGTTGAGGATCGAGGTCTGTAAAGAATCCATTGACGACAAAACCATTCCCCAAAGGATTTATCACCGGAAACAGCGCCATAAACGATGACGAAAATATGATGAGAAGATTACTTAATGACATAATACCTGTTTTTTGATACTTTATTAATATCTGATATGTATCTAAAACATAAATGGAACGTTATTGTTTTGAGAATATGCTTTTGCAAGAGGAATCCGCATCGGTTGGATACCCCGTGAAAGCAGCTTATAATAAACCTTTAACTAGAAATTAAAATTATGTGTACAAGAGTCGTTTATTCGGGAAAAAATGGAATGGTGGCAACCGGCCGGTCTATGGACTGGAAAACAGAAATGCACAGCAATCTTTGGGTATTTCCCAAAGGTATGGAAAGAAATGGAGAAACGGGAGCCAACTCCCTGAAATGGACGTCCAAGTATGGCAGCGTGGTGACTTCGGCTTTCGAGATTGCCAGTACAGACGGGATGAATGAAAAAGGGTTGGTTGCCAATCTGTTATGGTTGCCCGAAACGGAGTATCCGGTCAGAGATCAAAGTAAACCGGGACTTGCCATTACTGCATGGGTGCAATATATGCTGGATAACTTCGCCACCGTAGACGAGGCTGTCGCTTCCATTGATGAAAACACTTTCCAAGTGGTATCAGACCTGATGCCGGATGGTTCCCGCCTGGCAACCTTGCATTTATCTATTTCCGACGCAACGGGCGATTGTGCGATATTCGAATATACGGTTGGAAAGCTGACTATCTACCACAGCAAGGAGTACAAAGTGATGACCAACTCCCCTACCTACAACAAGCAACTGGCACTAAACGAATACTGGAAATCAATAGGAGGATTGAGCTTCCTGCCCGGAACCAACCGACCGTCCGACCGTTTTGCAAGAGCCAGTTTTTATATCAATGCCCTGCCCCCAACAGATGATGTGAGAATAGCCGTGGCAAGTGTATTCAGCGTTATCCGTAATACTTCTGTTCCTTATGGCATATCCACTCCCGAATTTCCGGAAATTTCCACCACACAATGGAGAACGGTATCGGATAGTAAGAATCTGCTCTACTTCTTCGAATCAAGTCTGACACCTAATACATTCTGGGTAAACCTGCGGGAAACAGACTTGTCGGAAGGAGCTCCGGTACTCAAATTATCTATCGCCAACGGTGAAACTTATCATGGAAATGCAACGAAAGAATTTCAACCGGCACAGCCGTTCAGATTTATGGGAGTAAAAGGATAAAATTATCCCCGGAAACGATTCATCTGAAGCACATCCCAAAAGTTTTTGTATCTAACTTTTGAGACGTATTCCGATCATTTCCGGGGATAAAATCTGTTTCTTTAACTGCTTGCCATTAATTGAAATAATAAAGGAATACAGCAATTCCTTCCAGCGCCTTCTTTGGTTGATCTTTTATTTCGATAGCAAACTTAATTTCTGCTTTTGCCACACCACGCAGATTGGTCAATGAGTGCAAAGTAGTCACCAGACGCACACTCTGTCCTGACAATACAGCCTGACCGAATTTCATCTTATCCATACCATAGTTAATCATCATCTTCAGGTTATTCACCTGAATAATCTGATTCCACAGATAAGGAAGCATAGACAATGTCAGGTAGCCATGAGCAATCGTGCTATGATAAGGGCTATCTACTTTCGCACGTTCCGTATCTACATGAATCCATTGATGATCCAGCGTTGCATCAGCAAAAAGATTAATACGTTCCTGCGAGAGTTCCACATAATCGGAAACACCTATCTGTTGGCCTACTAGTTTTTCGAATTCTTCATACGAATTGATAATTACTTTTTCCATAAGTCTTATCGTTTTTATGGGGGTTATTTACTATTAAATTGGGGACAAAAATAGGAAAAATAAACTGATATGCCACCAAATTTATAAATAAAAGCAAGGAATGAAGTATTTAGGTATGTTTTACAAACCGGAAGCCCGTTTCAGTGCTTCTGACAAAATACTGTAACCCCTGCCATTCAAATGTAAATCGTCGAGAGTCAACTCCGGATTCAGCCTGCCATCCAGCAACAAACGGTCGAATACATCGAGATAGACAATGTCCGTCCCCTGCAATTTCCCGTATATCTTCCGGTTAAGGACACGAATGAATTGATTCACAGCCGTACTGTAATCATCGTAATCATTACGTGGAAAAATACAGAAAAGATATGTTTTCAGTGAAGGGATGGCAAGAACCGCTTTTACATAACGTTCCACATAATCGTCCATATTTTCATCATTCAACTGATAAATATCATTGGTTCCGAATTGAATGACGACTTGGCAATCGGAAGTGTCTACGGTAAAAGACTCCACATAAGCCAGCCCTTCACCGGGAGCACCATAGTTCAGACATTCCCATGAAGGAAAGTAGACATCCAATGCCCAAAATGCCATGTGACTGTTGCCAAGAAAGGCAAATTTAGGTTTCTCTCCCATTCTATTCATGTTACTTCATTCAATAATTCACGGATTTACTTTACTTTTGCAAAGGTAATCACATTCATTCATATATATAAACCGATGATACATTTTTTCAAGCAACCCATTTCTCACCTTGCGTTACCGGATAAATTCACTTATCCTTTCCACTATACGCCTCATCCATTGTGCGTGTTGGCAGCGGAAGAAGTGAAAAAACATATCGCGAGCCGGAAGGAATGGCAAGAAGAGTTAGCTTTCGGAAAAATGTTCGGGGTACTGATCGTACAAAAAGAAAATAAACAAGAGACTACAAAAAAAGAAGCAGTCAATGAAATTGGCTATCTCGCTGCTTTCTCCGGCAATCTGGCAGGAAAGAATCTGCATCCTTATTTTGTCCCTCCTGTCTACGACTTATTGCAACCGGAAGGATTCTTCAAAATTGAAGAAGAACAAATATCTTCCATCAATATCCGTATTCGTGAATTAGAAAACAATCGTTCTTATCTCGATTTAAAAGAAAAGTGGAAGACGGAAACAGAACAGGCTAAAGCTATTTTGAATCAGGCTAAAGCAGAACTCAAAGCAGCAAAGGAGGCGAGAGAGATTCGCCGCCAATCATCCTCTACCCTTTCCGAAGAGGAACAAGCCTCCCTGATCCGGGAAAGCCAATACCAGAAAGCGGAATACAAACGACTGGAAAAAGAATGGAAGAAACGATTGGAAGAACTCGAAACGGAAACGAGACACTTCGAGACTGAAATAGAACAACTGAAAACCGAACGGAAAGAACGTTCGGCAGCCTTGCAAAGAAAGTTGTTCGAGCAGTTCCGGATGCTGAATGCCAAAGGAGAAGTGAAAGACCTATACACAATCTTCGAGCAGACAGTTCAGAAAGTTCCTCCTGCCGGTGCGGGTGAATGTGCTTTGCCTAAGTTGTTGCAATATGCATATCTTCATCAATTAAAGCCATTGGCTATGGCCGAATTCTGGTGGGGAGACTCTCCTAAAAACGAAATCCGGCAACATGGATATTATTATCCATCCTGCAAGGGAAAATGTGAACCTATTTTGCAGCACATGTTGCAAGGACTGAAAGTAGACGAGAATCCGTTGCTGAACTCCATCCATGAGGATGAAGAACTGGAAATCGTATATGAAGATAAATGGTTAGTGGTAGTCAATAAGCCGGCAGGAATGTTGTCCGTTCCGGGAAAGGAGGAGGACAGAGATTCAGTCTATCACCGCCTGAAAAAGAAGTATCCCGATGCTACCGGACCTATGATTGTACATCGCCTTGATATGGCGACTTCCGGATTATTGCTCGTAGCTAAAACGAAAGAGGTACATCAACATTTGCAGGCACAATTTGCAAGCAGAAGTATCAAGAAACGCTATGTAGCCGTGTTGGATGGGGTAACAGCAACAGTAGAGAAGACAGCACTGCCGCCCGGAAGAACAGGAAGAATCGAACTCCCTCTCTGTTTGAATCCCCTTGATCGTCCCCGGCAAATCGTCAGTAGAGAACACGGGAAAGAAGCGATTACAGAATACCGAATCATCTGTGAATCAGAAAAACACACCCGGATTGCTTTCTATCCGTTGACCGGACGGACACACCAATTACGGGTACACACCGCCCATCCGGAGGGATTGGGTTGCCCCATTCTTGGGGATGAACTTTATGGAAAGAAAGCGGACAGACTATACCTCCACGCCGAATATATAGAGTTCCGTCATCCCATCAGCGGAAAGATTCTACGCATACAGAAAGAGGCCGACTTCGATAAAAAAGACGATTAAGCCATGAACCAAATTCTTTTTGAAATGTATATAGGGGTAATTACTAACTTTCAAAAAGAACCTGACTATGAATATCAAATTTCGTATGACAAAGTATTTAGCCGTATCTGCTTTAACAGTACTGCTATTGGGAGCCTGCTCCAAAAACAATATTTATATCGACATAGCCTATCCCGACGAAGAAGGGAACAGCGAAAATTCATCCGGTAATGACGACAATGGCAATCCGGCAAAAGAGAGTGCATTGGTCACTTTCAGTGCTTCCGTAGAAGGACGAAACATCACACGAGCCATGTCCCCGATGGGGAAAGGTCTGCAAAGCTGGTTGTGCGCCTATTCAGCCAATACATCAAACAATATCACAGGTGCTCCCGTTGCCCAAGGCAACTATGTCACCTCCTCTCCCGGTGTACTGACAGGAAATCTGGGATATAAAATGTATTTGAGCAATAATATCTATAGCTTCTATGCCGTATCATGTAATTCCACCAGTCCGGCCCCCACTTTCACCAATGGAATATCCGAACCTTTATCAAACGGAGTGGATTATCTCTGGTGGCACGCAGTTCATCAGGACATCGCCAGTTCACAGATCAATATCCCCATCACCTATCAGCATGCAGCCACACAAGTAGTTGTAGCCATCACCGGAGGAGAAAATATCACTTTGAACAAGATACTTTCGGCTACCATTACCCCACCGAAGCCGGGTGCAATCATGGATTTATCAACAGGCATCATCTCTTCGGAAGTCAGCTACGATAAAGCAGCCGATATGGGAATCAATGACTTTACCGTACAATATATCATGCTACCTGTAAAGAGTTCTTCTCCCATGACTCTGACACTGGAACTGATGGTAAACGGAGAAAGTTTCTCACGTACCTACACCACCCCACTGACTCCACCCAACAACCTCTTATCAGCCGGAAACTCATACCTTTTCCGGGCAGTTATTAACGAAAACTCCATATCGTTTGCCAATGTCAGCGTGAAAGAATGGACGGAAGTAGATGAAAGCGGAAAACCGCTCTATCCCGTACAAGATTGAAATATCCCAGAGAACATCAAAACAGGTTTGGTTACGCAAACCAACATGGCATCATGCCACAGTTTGCGTAGCCGGACTGCTTGTGAACACCTGCTTCTTCAACCTGCGATAAACATAGATAAATGCCGGTACGAGGAACAAATCTGCCGCTATCCAAGCCATCGGATCACCGTAGCAGACAGCAATAAAGCCGAATGCAGGCACAGCGTAAATGCTGACAAGGATACGCGCAATCATCTCCGCCACTCCCGAAAACATGGCAAGATTGGTATATCCCACTCCCTGAATCGTGTAGCGCAGGATGCATAACAATCCAAGCATCGGGAAGAACATACAAGAGATATGCAGGAATAACTCGGTATCCAACAGAATTTCCGTTTCCGACGGATCTACAAAGATCAATGCAAAATATTTGGCTCCCACCATCAGAAGAACGAACGTAAATGCCGCATAAACAATCATCATCAAAGCACTCGCTTTGATTCCCAACCAGACACGCTCCGGTTTCCCTGCCCCATAATTCTGTCCGCTATACGTAGCCATCGCAATTCCCAGACTCTCGAACGTACAGATAAAGAACATCTTGATTCGCATGGCAGATGTAAAAGCAGCCACACACGCCGTTCCCAACGCATTATTCGCACTCTGAAGCATAATACTGCCGATAGCCGTGATAGAGAATTGTAATCCCATAGGCACACCGATGTAAAGCAATGTCTTTGCCAGTTTCGACTGGAACCGGCGTTCCTTCGGAGTACCCTGCAATATTTCAAACTTCCGGTACATATAAATATAGCAGAGAACAGCCGACAGCCCCTGCGAAAAGACAGTAGCAATGGCAGCTCCCGCCACTCCCCAGCCGAGTACCAGAATACAGAACAAGTCGAGAATGATATTCAGAACAGCAGCGAACAGCAAAAACCAGAAAGGCGTCTTGCTGTCTCCCAACGCACGGATGATGCTTGAAAGAAGATTATAGAAGAAAGTGAAAGGAACACCAATAAACGTAACAAGCAAATAAGCATACGCCCCTTCGAAAATATTCTCCGGCGTGCGCATGATCCGGAGTATGTCCGCACAAAAGATACTGGTAACAAGAGCAATGACCACAGACATCCCCGCTGCCAGTTTCAAACTGACGGAAACGTAACTGCGCATCGTACTGTAATCACGTGCACCAAACTTCTGCGCAACGGGTATCCCGAAACCTCCGCAACATCCATTGCAGAATCCGAGAATCAGGAAAACAACCGATGTGCTGGCTCCAACAGAAGCTAACGCGTTAATTCCCAAAAACTTTCCTACAATTGCAGCATCAACAAGCGAATACGTTTGTTGTAAGAGATTGCCGAGCAAAAGCGGCAATGTAAACTTTAAAATGAGAGGTAATGCCGGCCCTGCCGTCATTTCTTTAGAAGTTGCCATACGTCTATGTTCTAAAATCGGGCGCAAAGATACGGAAAATTCAATGAATTAGTTCTCGATTTGCGTTCCTCTTTTAGTTGACATAAATCAAAAAAATCAGAATGAGAGCATGAATGCCCCCGGTCTATCGTTTCACCAACCGTTTAGGTGAACCATGCCACGAGCATCCCAGGCAGAAGACTTCTGTCAAATCGAACCCCTCCATCGAATCTTCCGGATATTTGGGAACGACTTCACCATCTTCGAGCACATAAACCAGCAGCCTGTCACCCTGTTCATTCTTCACATACATAGCTGCAATCTTGCATTGCGGACACAATAACTTTCTCATGCCGCAAAGATACAGATTGTTTCCGTCAACCACAAACTCTTCCAACGATGTTTCAGAAGCCCATTCATGATTTACAATTTATCTATTCTTCCAGAATCCCGGATAAAACAACAGGAGTACACTAAACAACTCCAGACGTCCCACCAGCATCAGAAAAGAAAGTATCCACTTTGCCAGATCAGGTAAAGAATTCCACGAATATGCAGGTCCACAAGTACCTAATCCCGGACCGACATTGCCTATACTCGAAATAACCGTACTGACGGACTCGGAAAAGCCAACTCCCAAAAACAAAAGAGCCGTCCACCCAATCAGGATCAGAACCAGATAAAAAGCAAAGAAAATCAATACGGTAGTTACGATAGAAGAAGACACCGTCTGCTTATTGATACGTACGGGAAGCACGGCATTCGGGTGGAGCAGATGTTTGAACTCATTCCGGATGGCACGTGCCACAATCAGCAACCGCATATTCTTGATACCTCCACTGGTAGAACCCGTACACCCTCCCGAAAGCATCGCAATGAACAACAGTAACCACGTGAAAGGAGGCCACATATTATAATCATCCGTAGCAAAACCGCAGGAAGTATGCACCGTAGACACCTGGAACAATGCTTTCCGGAAAGCCAGTTCCCAGTCATAATGATTTTGAAAGACGAGCGCCAATGTGATAAGGAAAGTCAAGATACCCACCGACGCCAGGAACCAGTGCAGCTCTTCATCTTTGAATAAACGACCGACTTTTCCTTTCAAACACATCAGAAACAAAGAGAAGTTGATACTGGAAACAATCATAAAGATAGCCACCACATATTCTATATACGGAGAATTCCAATAAGATATACTGTTCTGCTTCGTAGAATATCCACCCGTAGCAGTAGTGGCAAACGACTGACAAATGGCATCAAACAAGCTCATGCCTCCAAACATCAATAAGACAGTTTCCGAAATAGTCAATACCAGATAAATTGTCCACAACCACTTGGCCATGACATTGATTTTCGGATGGGTACGGTCGTGCGTCACTCCCGTAGATTCAGCAGAAAAGAGTTGCACTCCTCCCGTGGTAAAGATAGGAAGAATGGCAATCGTGAAAAACACAATCCCCAAACCACCGATCCACTGCGTCAGGCTTCGCCAGAAAAGCATACCGTGGGAAAGGGATTCAATATCATCGAGAATGGTAGCTCCTGTAGTGGTAAACCCGGACATGGTTTCGAAAAAAGCATTGGTTATCGTATCAATGCTTCCGCTGAAATAAAAAGGAAGCATGCCGAAAAAGGTAAAAAACACCCACGAAAGAGTGACCACACAATATCCGTCTCTCCGGCTCATCTTATTCTCCGCTCCCCGTCCGTAGAGCAGTAACAATCCGCCTACCACAGCATTGATGATACAGGTGTAAAGAAAGTATTTATAATCACTTTCCCCGTAACCAGCCGACACTCCGGCACAAAGTAAGAACATCCCCAATTCGATAAATAGCAACATACCCAGCACGCGCCCTATCATCTTCCGGTTAATCATGCTATTATTCTTACTCCGAATATACAGACTGTTATCTGAAATGTACTCTTCCATAACTCATGAATTATTTTGTATGTTCCCCACATAGCCAAGAGTATGCCAAAATGAAAGGGACTCTGATAATTCGCTTATAATCAATGCAATATTTTTTTTCATTTTGAAAAAGTAATCTCTAAATACCCTACCAAAATGAAAGGGTGCTTTTCAAAATAAAAAAAAGAAGAAGGTGTATTTTAACAGAATACGCCTGCATTTCTGCATAATCTTCGCTATCTTTGTCACTCCAAAGTGTAAAAAAGAGAGAGATGAAAGCATCACGCATTGCGCACGAAAAGAAAACGGTAGAGTTGATGATCCGCCTCTATTGCCGGAAAAAAGAAAAAAATACAGTTCTTTGTGCCGACTGTGAAGAGTTGCTCCGCTATGCCCACGCCCGTCTCGACCATTGTCCGTTTGGAGAGAAGAAGAGTGCATGCAAGGAATGCACCGTACATTGTTACAAGCCCATCATGCGCGAACGAATGCGACAGGTGATGCGTTTCTCCGGACCGAGGATGTTGCTTTATGCACCCTGGCAGGCCATACGACATTTATTGAACCTATAACTTACTAAAAAAATCAGTAATGAAAAAAGCCATTATCATTGGCGCTACCTCCGGCATCGGGCAAGAAGTTGCAAAATGTCTGTTACTGGATGGATGGCAAATCGGAGTAGCCGGCAGACGGCAATCCGCTCTCGAAAACCTGCAACGGGCAGCACCGGATCAGATTCAAATTCAAGCGTTGGACGTAACCCAGGAAGATGCAGGCGAGAAATTGAATATGCTCATCGACAAGGTGGGCGGCATGGATTTGTTTCTTCTTAGCTCGGGCATCGGTTTCCAGAATACGAATCTGAACATGGAGGTGGAACTGAACACAGCATACACCAATGTAGAGGGATTTATCCGCATGGTGGATACCGCTTTCATCTATTTCAGGAAAAGCGGAGGCGGCCACCTGGCAGTCATCAGCTCCATCGCGGGAACGAAAGGACTTGGAGTGGCTCCTGCCTACTCTGCCACCAAACGCTTCCAGAACACTTACATAGATGCTCTCGAACAACTTTCATATTTACAAAAACTGAATATCCGTTTTACTGATATCCGTCCCGGATTTGTTGCCACCGACTTGCTCAACGACGGGAAACATTATCCGCTATTGATGGATGCAGCGAAAGTGGGACGTCACATCGCCTGGTCACTGGAGCGGAAACAACGGATAGTAGTGATCGACTGGCGCTACCGGATACTGGTCTTTTTCTGGAAAATGATTCCCCGTTGGATGTGGAAACGGCTGCCCGTGAAAACCAATTAACACCAAAAGTAAACCAGGAAAGAAATAAATGAATAAATAGCAAGACCGGATCACTTCTTTTCCAATATTTCTACTTACATTTGTCTTGTAACATAAACTTATAATCTAACAAAAAAAGATGGAACAAAAATTTTGTCAAAGTTGCGGTATGCCGATAGACGACTCAACTTTTGGAAAAGAAGCGGACGGTAGCAAGAACGAAGATTATTGCCACTATTGCTATGCGGACGGACATTTCACGAAAGAGTGTACCATGGACGAGATGATCGAGCTTAATCTGAATTATCTGGATGAGTTCAATAAAGACTCGGAAGTGAAATATACAGTGGAGGAAGCACGGAAAACGATGAAAGAGTACTTTCCACAGTTGAAGAGGTGGAAACAGTAATTGAGAAATAAAAAGAGCTTTCAGGCATGAATACATATTCAGACCTGAAAGCTTATCTACTTATTTTCTTTTATAAAATCCGTAAAGTTCGACCAGTCTTCTACACGAAACGCACGAAGATCACGAACTGACGCCTGAAACCAAGGAATACGTTTCAATGCGTCAATTGCACGAAAAAGATTTGCCATATCAGTTTTCTCTGTTAGATATACACTACCCTGCGTATTATAAAACTCATACTGACGCAACACTTTATTTATTTCAAAATATGCATTGTTATAAGGCTCTCCATAATTGGCACGTAGGTCCGTAATGACCATATCAAAAGCTATTGCATACATACATTATCCTCATTTACAGGAATAAAATATTTCTGCTCACCAAAGAAAATACGGTTAAATTTATCACGGATTGCTATAACTAAGCCTTTGAACGGATTATGTTCAATATCAATTACCGTACCCTCTATCCATTCATCGAGTCCCGTTAATCTAGGATCAACTTTTACCTTTTCACCTTCTTTTATCATAACACTATTTTTCTTCATTGATTTCCAATTACAAAGATAATATTATTTCCTTTGCCTGCGAATCAAAAGCGAGTATTTAACCATTTATTTCCGGGTGTCTTTCCAACCACTTCACTGCATAAGAGCACGTTGCTTTCGGCTTCATCCCGTTAGCTAATGCATAGGCGTAAGCAGCTTTTACCAAAGCAGCGGCAATCCCCCGCCCTTCAATAGGTTGTGGCACAATTGTGTGGATAATATCAAGAGAATCACCTATCAGGCAATATTGTACAAAGGCGGTGCGACCGTCTACTTCTGTCTTGAACAATTTTTGTTCGGGCTGATGAATAATTTCGTAATCCATAATTTCTGTTGTTTTAAAGTTGTCTCATTGTTCGTTAAGCACTCCGGCAAAATAATCTTAGGTTATCAGGCGCAGATTGCGATCAGAGTTGCTCGATCCACTTCAACTGGCTCGTATCGTATCCACGACGTTCGGCAGCGGTGACGAGTTTCTTCTTGATTTCTTCCGGCAGTTGGGGTGTACGGCTTAGTATCCAGAGATATTTATCAGTACTGCTGCCTACCAGGGCATAATTGTAATTCTCTTCATCCAGTTCCAAGACATAATAATCAGAATAGAAACTAAGGAAGAAAGACACTTTCAGTTTGCCCGGCTGTGTGGGATCGGGTATTTTGGCGTGTCCGTTGGCAGTCTTGCAGATGTCGTAAGGAGAATTACGTTTGCATCCCCGGTTCTCCACACGAATCATGCCGTCGGGACGGAGCGTGTAAGTAGCCGTGACGTCTACAAGTCCGTATTCAAAGCGATTCTCGTAGCGGGCTATTTCATACCAAAGTCCCATATACCGGTGCAGGTCGAGAGAGGTAACCGTACTATGGTTTGTACCTCTGAAAAGACGTTCGACATTGGGAATGGAGAAATGAAATCCCGCTTCCGTCAGACGCGTTGGGCGAACTCTCTGGCCCGCAGTCAGGAAGGATGCCGCTTCACCATATAAGATACGGAAAATTCTTTGCGGGGCCACCATCGTCGTCCATGCCCGATAAGCCTTTCCCATCGCACGGGTGAAAGCATATTGCGAGATTTGCTGCGGAGCAACCAGATTATATACCCCACGTGTCTCTTCGTGAGTGATAAAGAACTCCATTGCACGGCAAAGATCCCGTATCGATATCCACGGAAAAGCCTGCGTACCGGGACCGATGGCGGTGGCTATCTTGGTAGCTTGCAAAGGGCGAAGCATCTGCTGCATCGCTCCCCCGTCCGGAGAAAGCACTACGCCAAAGCGTGTGATAACGAGCCTTGTAGGTTCGGGACAGTGTTTCGCCTCTTTTTCCCACGCATAGCAAAGATCGGACAGAAAGCCTTCTCCACGGGTACGGGTATATTCGTCCACCTCCGCTTCCGAAGGATAATAACCTACGGCAGAAGCCGAAATCATCAGTTTCGGTTTCGTCTTGACTGCATTCAAAGCACGGATAATACGATTGGTTACGACAATACGACTGTTGAAAAGCTCCTGTTTATATTCCGGTGTCCAACGCTTATTGATAGGTGCACCTGCCAGATTGATGACAACATCACAATGGGTCAGTGTCTGAATCAAATAACCGGACATACCTTCGCGAAACATCGACCTTCCCAGAGGAATGATCCGATGTCCGCCCTTTTCTGTGAGATAATTAGAAAGATGTCTACCTATATATCCGGTAGCTCCGGTCATTGCTATATTCATCTTGATTCGTTGTTTATTTTAACTCTATTAGAAAAACGTATAAAATGCAAGAAAAGTTCTTTGAAAAAAGCAAAATGAGGTTATCTTTGCAAGATAGACGTAAACATTGAAGCATCCAAAAAGGTTATAAAATGAAAAGACAAATGAAAATCAACTATATTCTTACACTTATATTAGTATTTTGCATCGGTGCTTCCATCCCAATATTGACAGGCAGCAGCCAAGTGAACGAACAACATTCCGCCAAATCGGAAGTGCCTTATTGTGTCACTCCGCCTACCGTTCCCGCACAGGTCACCTTCGACGGGGAAACGATCGATCTCCGGCGCTATGACCGCCGCGAACGGATGGACCGCGAGATGATGGCCTTCACCTATATGCACTCCACCACCATGTTATTAATCAAGCGTGCCAACCGTTACTTCCCCATCATCGAACCGATACTGAAAGCAAACGGTATCCCCGATGACTTTAAATACCTGATGGTCATCGAGAGCAATCTGAACAACATTGCACGCTCTCCGGCAGGAGCAGCGGGTCTGTGGCAATTTATGCCTGCCACCGGACGGGAATTCGGGCTGGAAGTGAACGATAACGTAGACGAACGCTATCATATTGAAAAAGCAACCGTTGCCGCCTGCAAATACTTCAAACAGGCGTATGCCAAATATGGCGACTGGATGGCTGTCTCCGCCGCCTATAACGCCGGACAGGGACGCATCTCCTCCCAACTTGAAAAGCAGTTGGCAAGTCATGCCATGGACTTATGGCTGGTAGAGGAAACTTCCCGCTACATGTTCCGCCTGCTGGCAGCCAAAGAGATATTCAATAACCCGCAACGTTACGGATTCCTCTTGAAACGGGAACATCTGTATCCGCCTATTCCTTATAAAGAGGTAACCGTCAACACTTCTATCGACGATCTGAACGACTACGCAAAGTCACAAGGAATCACCTATGCCCAACTCCGTGATGCCAACCCCTGGCTGCGCGACACTTCATTGAAAAACAAGACCGGAAAGACATACATTCTCTATATTCCCACACAAGAGGGAATGTATTACAACCCGCAAAAGACCGTTGCCTACAATAAACAGTGGGTTATCGACTAAAAAGGCTTTTTCTTTAATTCCGGCCAAGCACTATTGATATGAAACTGAAAGAAAGAATCCATCGTTTTTTGCATGACGAGAAACTGAAACGAAAGTTATACGTCATCATCTTCGAATCGGACACCCCTGCCGGGAAATTGTTCGACGTGATTCTTATCGCCTGTATTCTGGTCAGCGTATTGCTCGTCATCATCGAAAGTCTGAAAGAACTTCCCACCTATCTGACGACTCCGTTCGTCATTATGGAATTCCTTTTCACCGGCTTCTTTACTTTCGAATACCTGACGAGGATCTACTGTTCACCCCGTCCCCGGAAATACATATTCAGCTTTTTCGGTATCGTAGACTTACTGGCCACGTTGCCTCTTTACATCGGCCTGCTCTTCCCGGGTGCCCGTTATCTACTCATCATCCGTGCCTTCCGCCTGATACGTGTGTTCCGCGTCTTCAAGCTTTTCAACTTTCTGAATGAGGGGGAACGGCTGCTCACTGCCTTGCGTGAAAGTAGTAAGAAGATTGCAGTGTTCTTCTTGTTTGTCGTCATTCTGGTGACTTCCATCGGAACGCTAATGTATATGATTGAAGGAACGCAACCCAACTCCCAGTTCAACAATATCCCGAACAGCATCTATTGGGCTATCGTCACCATGACTACCGTAGGTTATGGAGATATTACTCCCGCCACCGGCCTCGGAAAATTCCTTTCCGCCTGTGTCATGCTGATCGGTTACACGATTATTGCCGTACCCACAGGTATCGTATCTGCCTCCATGATGAAAGAGTATAAACGCAGGAGAGACAAAGAATGTCCCAACTGCCATCGCTCCGGACACGAAGATAATGCAGAGTTTTGCAAATATTGCGGCCACAGCCTGGACCCATCCGAAACCAAAGCGGAAGAGAAATAAATCCTCTACGATCTACGCCGGACGAAATGCTCGAATAAGACAATGAAAACGCATCCCACAGCATAGCAGGCAATATCTCCCCAATCGAACGTAGAACCCAGCACAATTCGGGCTACGCGGTTCGTAATACCCAATGTTTCCACCAGCTGGAAGTATTGCAACACTTCTACGAAACAGGCAAAAAGAAAGACATAAAACGGCATCCGCGGAATCCCCGTCGGTAGAAAGATACGTACAAAGCTATATACCAGCACTACAACCAGCATATCTCCGACATAGGGACGTATGAAACGGTCGCGCACATACAAAGCTATCAACACCTCAATACAGAAGATCACCAGAAAGCTGATTATATAAAAAATTCTTTTCTTCATTATTTGCTCGGTCGCGGGGTTAAACATTTGTTTGAATCTGCGAATATACGATAAAATGAATTGGATACGTTCAAATATTACTAAATGATTGATACAAAAAGGGGAAATAATTGTATATTTATAGTCCTAAGCATTTTTCCACAAACAATAAAAAACAGAAAGGAGATTGAACACATGATGTTGAATATGGATTTTGTAATCCGTTTATTGGTCGCCGGAATACTGGGAACCATCATCGGACTGGATCGTGAATACCGTGCCAAAGAAGCCGGATACCGCACTCATTTTCTCGTGTCGCTAGGTAGTGCTTTGATTATGATTGTTTCCCAATACGGATTTCAGGAAATTATAAAAGAAAGTAGTGTCACACTCGATCCCAGTCGGGTGGCGGCACAGGTTGTCAGCGGTATCGGATTTATTGGTGCAGGAACCATCATCTTTCAAAAACAGATTGTACGCGGACTGACTACCGCCGCAGGAATCTGGGCAACAGCAGGTATCGGCCTGGCGGTAGGTGCAGGAATGTACACCATCGGCATTGCCGCCACGGTGTTAACCCTCGTCGGACTGGAACTACTTAGCTATCTATTTAAAAGCATCGGAATGAAAAGCTCGATGGTTTCTTTCTCAACTCCCAACAAAGACATACTGAAACAGATAGCGGACAGATTCAACTCTAAAGACTACCTGATAGTCTCTTACGAGATGGAAACGCAACACACGGGTGAAACAGAATATTATCAGGTTACGATGGTTATCAAGTCGAAGCGAAATAATGATGAAGGGCATCTGCTTTCGCTGATACAGGAATTTCCGGATGTAACGGTGCAGCGAATTGAATAGTCAGACTTCCGCTCCTCTCCCAAAATGGAAATCTACTTTTGCTTTTCCGTCAGATACTTCCAATAACGCACAGGCATATCCTGCCTGTGCTTTCTCGGATTCATGCGTTCTTTGATGCAAATGGCCTTGAAATATGTCTTCCAAAGTTGTTGGAAAAGCTTCTCATCCTTGTCCATCAGGCTTTCATCCAGCATCCCCGTAATCAAATGTGATTCACGGCTGTCATCATCAAACGAGATAGTCGTCACCTCCTGCAAATCATAATAAAATCCGTAGCGGCGTTTCATGTCGTAAATAATCCACTTCTGATCGGCAAAACGGTCTTTGAAATGATGAACGGTCAGCGGGAGGGCATTATACTGCGGTTCGAAAGCGGCAAAGAATGTACCGTCGGCAGCTTTCTGAAAACGAACAAACTGCATCAGGTGTACACGTTCGCCATCTACCTTCTTCCATATTTGCGCTAATTGTAAAACGTCCGGATCACCAAAATTGGTTTCAATAGAGCGGGGTGCATCGATTGCTTTACGGATATATCGAAAAATAAGTATTCCTATTTCCGGAAGTTCCGACAGCCAACTTTGCGTGAGACAGCCCAAAGCGGAAGAGGAAACCTTCTTCTGCAATCCCCGCCACACACGACCGGCTTTCTCTTCATCGGTGACTACCGTATGCAGCTCATCACAAAATAAAGGCAAAGCATCTCCTTCCGACAACAAAGCATCGGGAAAAGTCTTGCGGAAATAGGCGTCAAACACAGCCGTCAGCAGCCCATCAAAGGTTTTATCGTAAATATAAACATTCATAAAAAACACCAAGCATATTTACTATTCGCCAAAATCAAGCAACAGCTGACGTTCATCCACTTTCTTTTTCGGTTTCGGCAACAATAAGCTGCGCACCCGTTGCGGAGAAAGCTCATTCACTGTCTGCATCTGGAGAGGCAGTTCTTTGCAAGTGATGAAATATTGCGCTTTCTTCATCACCACTCCTATCTTCTTCAGTTCATAAAATCCCAGCCGCGAAAAACGACGGGAAGCAACAATCAGTTTCGCCGACTTCACCCCTACTCCCGGCACACGGAGCAACATTTCGTAGTCTGCCTTATTGATGTCGACAGGAAACTGTTCGGGATGGCGCAAAGCCCACGAAAGTTTCGGGTCTATTTCGAGATCGAGATCCGGATAAGAATCATCCACAATTTCATCTACCTTGAATTGATAAAAGCGCAATAACCAGTCAGCCTGATAGAGCCGGTTTTCACGTACCAGAGGCGGCTGTTTCAATGCCGGAAGACGCTTATCATACGTATTCACGGAAACGTAGCCCGAGTAATAGACACGTTTCATGGTGGGGCGCCCGTAAAGTGCCGACGAAAGGAAAAGAATATCTTTATCCGATTCGGAGGTAGCTCCCACAATCACCTGGGTACTTTGTCCCGCAGGTGCGAAACGAGGTGCGTGGCGAAACTTTTGCCGTTCTTCTTTGCTCTCCAACACGCCTTGTTGAATGTATTTCATCGGAGCAAATACGCTTTTATGGTCTTTCTCCGGCGCCAGAAGTTTCAGGTTTTCTTCTTTGGGAATTTCGACGTTGACACTAAGACGATCGGCATACAATCCGGCTTCATTCACTAATTCGCGACTGGCTCCGGGAATACTCTTGAGATGGATATAACCGTTAAAACGGTACACTTGCCGCAAATCTTTGGCTACACGCACAAGTCTCTCCATTGTATAGTCCGGATTACGGACTACTCCGGAGCTAAGAAACAGACCTTCGATATAATTACGACGGTAGAATTCCATCGTCAGCTCCACCAATTCCGAAACGGAAAAGGTAGCGCGGGGAAGATCGTTGCTACGACGGTTGACGCAATAGGCACAATCGTAAATGCAATAATTGGTAAGCATGATTTTCAATAGCGAGATACATCGACCGTCCTCGGCAAAACTGTGGCATATCCCCCATCCTCCCACAGTGTTTCCCAGCGTTCCCGGCTTATTGGAACGCACCGTACCACTGGAAGAACAGGAAACATCGTACTTGGCAGATTCTGCAAGTATCTTCAGTTTAGCTAAGACGTTTTCGTTCATCATTACCGATCTTGATTCTTTTCGCAAATATACGATTTAATTTGAGATGCGTATAGAAGAAAAAAAGTTTAGCAAATATATAAATACAAAATTAGTCAATTTTGAAGAAATAAAAATCTACGCTTATATTCTTATTAACTAAGCAATAGAAAAGATAAGATGTTTACGAACAGGAAAGCAGACAACTCTGGAAAATAAAAAAAGCGATTCATTCAAACGAACCGCTTTTCATGCTATAAATAATTATTTCATTCTATATTAATATTACTCTGCTTCTACCATCCATTTCTCTATATTTCGTGTTGCTGAAGTAAAGTTCACTCCGATTTTAAATAGTTTACGTTCATCGTGTTCAAATGGCAATGCATAATGTTTTTCATTAATTTGCTGCAACGCTTCTTCTGCCGTGCCATTCAACTTAAATTCCATAACATAAATGAATTTATCTGTTTGCAAGATTAGGTCAACACGTCCTTCACTCGTATGATATTCAGCCTTGACATAAAATCCGACTAACTTGAACACTATAAAAAGAACATTTTGATAATGCAACTCTAAGTCACGAACCAACTCATAGGGAGTATCAGCAAAGAAACTTTGCAAGCGACGGAAAAATGACTCATAATCTCCGGAACGTACTTCATGAACAAACTTTTGTATTTCAAACGAAGATTCCACTGCACTAGTATTAGCATAGAAAGGAAGCAGAAATTTAATAAATCCCTGTTCTACTTCACGATTAGGAAATCCCAAACGATAATTACCAAATTCAGGATCATATCCTTTTATAGTAAGATAACCACTTTGATATATCACAGGGATTGGATTGTCGGAAGTTGAATCAATGCTATTTAAAACCTCGGCAGTCGTCTCTTCATGAGCCATGCGATGAAGATCATAATGATGTTTTTTCAACAGTTCCACCAAATAAGTAGGCGTACCCGTCTCGAACCAATAACTACTGAATTCCTGATATTTAAATGCATTCAAAAGGCTGAACGGATTGTATATACCAATAGAATTATGAGTGAAATGATAGCCATCATAGCACGCACGCAGTTCATTGCAAACGTCATCATACGATACCCCTCGAATTTCCGCCAATTCATGCAACTCACTCTCCAGATTATCATGAAGTTCTTGTTCGGTGACACCGCAAATATCTACATAGATCTGACGCATCGATATGTCATCCAGATTATTCAAATCACTAAACACACTGACTTTACCGAATTTAGTAACCCCTGTCAGCATAGCAAACTTTATGTAACCGTCCATAGACTTCATTACACCATAGAAAGCCTTCAATGTATTCCGGTACTCTTCTTGCAACTCATCCCTACCGATTGCTTGCAGCATCGGCTTATCATACTCATCCACAAGAATCACAACACGCTCTCCCGTTTTCTCTGCTGCCATACGGATCAGGGTAACAAAGCGGTCGTCTATCGTTTCATCTTTCGAACATGAACCATATTGCGCTTCATATACAAGCAACTGCCGGTCTACAAGACGAATTAAATCATCTACTGTATCGAATTTCTTTGCATTCAAGTCTAAATGAATGACGGGGTATTTTATCCAATCTTTCTCCAGCTTTCCCATTGCCAACCCTTCGAAAAGTTCTTTCTTTCCTGAAAAATAAGATTCGAGAGTAGAAAGTAGCAAGCTCTTACCAAAACGGCGCGGACGGCTAAGAAAATAATATCCACCTGTTTTTACCATTTGGTAAATCAGCGCAGTCTTATCAATATAGAAATAACCGTCGTTACGGATTTTCTCAAAGTTCTGTATGCCGATAGGATAAATCTTATTACTCATATATTCATATATTTGGGATTGCTACATACAAAGATACACCTTTCTACTTAAATAATTGCCACTATCCATACTAAAACAATTAAAAGTCATTCCGCATTAAAACAGAAAGAGGGCATATCGCTTACGATATGCCCTCTCTTTTTTCTGATATCTTAGTAGTCTTCTAACTATTATTTCTTAGAAGCTTCCAAAGATGCTTTACGGAATTCTTTCATTGCTTTTTCGATTTCCAAAGAAGCCTTACGAGCACGAGTTCCTGCTGCTTTGTTACCGTTTTCGATCTGCGCGTTAGCATCTTTTGAGAAGTCAGCATAAAGAGCTGCTACCTTTTCTACCAATTCTTTCATAATCCTTTTATTTTTTTCGTTAATAATGTGCCGCAAAAATACACTGTTTCCCGAAATAAAAGCATAAAATCAATATTTTTTTTGAAATAATCTTCGAAAAATATCTAAAAAAGGGGCTTTTTACCTTTTTTACCTACCTTTGTAGCCATGAAACTGCTTACAGATACCGATTATATACATGCACTGATTGCTGAAGGAGAGCACCAGCAACAGGACTTTAAATTCGAAATTTCCGACGCACGCAAAATAGCCAAAACACTCTCGGCCTTTGCCAACACGGACGGAGGACGATTACTTATTGGCGTTAAAGACAATGGTAAAATCGCAGGAGTACGCTCCGAAGAAGAAAAATATATGATTGAAGCCGCCGCACAACTTTATTGCGTGCCGGAAGTGGAATATTCTCTGCAAACATACATAGTGGAAGGACGGCAAGTGTTAGTGGCAACCATCGAAGAAACTCCACATAAACCGGTTTACGCCAAGGACGAAACCGGAAAGCCCCTAGCCTATCTCCGCATCAAGGACGAAAATATTCTGGCAACTCCCATACATCTCCGTGTATGGCAACAGAGCGATAGTCCCCGTGGAGAACTCATCCGCTACACCGAACGTGAACAGCTCCTGCTCGATCAACTGGAGCACGGAACTTTACTCTCACTCAACCGTTACTGTCGACAAACCGGACTTTCACGACGTGCCGCTGAACATCTGCTCGCCAAATTTGTTCGTTATGATATTGTGGAACCTGTATTCGAAAATCATAAATTTTACTTCCGAATAAAAGACGAATAACCACAAACAATGCTTTATACTTAATACTTAACTATGACTTTTATCAACGAGATTAATGACATACTTTGGACGTATATTCTAATTATTATGTTATTAGGATGTGCTGTCTGGTTCAGTATACGGACACGCTTTGTGCAATTTCGCATGATCCGGGAAATGATCGTGCTGTTAAGCGAATCCGCCGGCAAAGGAAAACAGGGAGAGAAACATGTATCTTCTTTTCAGGCATTCGCTATTTCTATCGCCAGCCGTGTGGGTACGGGGAATCTTGCGGGAGTGGCTACTGCCATTGCCATCGGAGGTCCCGGGGCTATTTTCTGGATGTGGGTCATCGCACTGTTAGGGGCTTCGAGTGCTTTCATAGAGTCTAGTTTGGGACAATTATACAAAATACGCGGAAAGGATTCGTTCATCGGAGGACCTGCTTATTATATGAAGAAAGGGTTGAAACAACCGTGGATGGGAATGCTTTTTGCCGTATTAATAAGCATTACTTTCGGGTTTGCTTTCAATTCTGTACAGAGTAATACGATCTGTGCTGCGGCAGAGCATGCTTTTGGGTTCAATCATATTATATTGGGAGGTGTGCTGACTTTGCTGACATTGCTTATCATCTTTGGAGGTATTCAACGCATTGCCCGCGTCAGCAGTATTATCGTGCCTGTTATGGCTTTGGGATATGTAGGGCTGGCACTGGTTATTGTTGCACTCAATATCACTCATTTACCGGATGTTATCGCACTGATTGTCAGCCATGCTTTCGGTTGGGAGCAGGCATTGGCAGGAGGGGTTGGTATGGCATTAATGCAGGGTATCAAGAGAGGACTTTTCAGTAATGAGGCCGGTATGGGCTCGGCCCCGAATGCGGCTGCCACGGCTCATGTCAGCCATCCCGTAAAACAAGGGTTGATACAGACTTTGGCGGTATTTACAGATACATTATTGATATGTACCTGTACGGCTTTTATCATCCTCTTTAGTGGGGCTCCTCTGGATGGTTCGGCCAATGGAGTGCAGCTGACTCAACAGGCGTTGACAAACGAAATCGGTTCTTCGGGCAGTATCTTCGTTGCCGTAGCTCTTTTCTTTTTTGCTTTCAGCAGTATTCTGGGGAATTATTATTATGGTGAGGCCAATATCCGCTTTATCACTCACCGGAAATGGGTACTTCATGGTTACAGGATATTGGTGGGTGGTATGGTGCTCTTCGGTTCACTTGCCACATTGGATATAGTATGGAGCCTGGCAGATGTCACGATGGCGTTAATGGCTATCTGTAATCTGATCGCTATCCTTTTCCTCGGAAAATATGCTATCCGCCTGTTAAATGATTACCGGGCGCAAAAGAAAGCTGGCATCCAAAGCCCTGTTTTTAAGAAAGAGACAATGCCAGACATCGAAAAGGACTTGGAATGTTGGTGAAAACCAACTGTTTTTGTACCTTTGCACGCAAATTGACAGATGGTAGTTATGTTATATACCTTCCACACGCTCAAAATAGTAAATTGTAAATAATAAAATTGTAGAGATAACAATGGGCTTATTTGGTTTATTCAAGAAAAAATCCGATGAAACGAAAGTCGGCAATGTAGAAGATTTCATATCACTGACCCGGGTATATTTCCAGTCAGTTATCGCCACAAACCTCGGTATCACTAATATCCGCTTCTTGCCGGATGTAGCTAACTTCAAACGTTTGTTTAAAGTTCCTACTCAAAACGGTAAACTGGGATTGGCCGAAAAGTCTGCTGCACGCAAAATGCTGATGCAGGATTATGGGTTGAACGAGAACTTCTTTAAGGAAATCGACTCTTCCGTGAAACGTAACTGCCGCACTCAAAATGATATTCAATCTTATTTGTTCATGTATCAGGGATTTTCTAATGATCTGATGATGCTGATGGGAAATCTGATGCAGTGGAAGTTTCGTATGCCGTCGATCTTTAAGAAGGCTTTATATGGTATGACACAGAAAACGGTACACGATGTTTGTACCAAGACAGTGTGGAAGGCTGATGATGTGCATAAAACGGCTGCGACTGTTCGCCAGTACAAAGAGCGTTTGGGATACTCTGAACAGTGGATGACGGATTATGTGTATAATATTGTTCTTCTTGCCAAGAAGGAGCCGAAACGGAAGAATGACGACACGGAAACGAAAAAATAAGTCGCTTTAAATGTTAGAAAATCGTAAAGATTAATAGGATAGAAAAAGCGGGGGTTTTGTACCTCCGCTTTTTTTGTTATCTTTATGTACTTTTTTCTTTTGTCTTGATACAAAAGAAAAGTACCAAAAAGAAAAAATCAAGGCTGCGCCTGCCCGGCTACTTGACGCCATGCAGACGAGGCCAGGGGGACCATGCGACGTGGTAGTATATTATAATAATTAAAAAATAGAGAGATTGCTTATGAAACAAAAGAAAATGCTTGCGCTTACTTTTTCACAGTTGAAACAAATCTATAATCAAGAAATTCCGGAAGTGGTGGAGATAGCTGATAAGAGCTCTTCTGCGGAAGAGTTCAAGGCTGGGATGCTGCGGTTTTTGGAAATTTGCGGGATAGAAAATGAGGCTGCGGAGGAGGCGAGGGAGCAAATTCGACTCTTACTCGATTATGATGGGCAGAATGTCCATGAACTGTCTACTGGACAGGATATGTCAGTACAGACGATTCGGTTGCTTTATGAGTTTCTGACGGGAACGTTGGAAAATATGGAGATGCCGACGGATTTGTTTATTGAAATTTTCCAGATGTTTAAACGGTTGAAGGGAGAGGTTGTGCCCTTACCATCGCCGCAACGTATCAAAAGTCGGAATGACCGGTGGGAAACGGGATTAGATGAAGAGGTACGTGAAGTGCGGGATGAGAATAAGGAGCGGATGTTGCACTTGCTGATTCAGAAGATTGAAAACAGGAAGTCGAAGCCTTCGGTGCGTTTTCACTTTGAGGAGGGAATGAGTTATGAAGAAAAATACAGGTTGGTCAATGAGTGGTGGAACGATTTCCGCTTTCATTTGGCAATGGCTGTGAAAAGTCCGGGCGAGTTGAATCGATTCCTGGGAAATTCACTTTCTTCAGAGACTATGTATTTGCTTTATCGTGCCCGGAAGAAGGGGATGCCGTTCTTTGCAACTCCTTATTATTTATCGTTGCTTAATGTAACGGGATATGGGTATAATGACGAGGCTATTCGGAGTTATATTCTGTATTCTCCACGTTTGGTGGAGACGTATGGAAATATTCGCGCGTGGGAGAAAGAGGATATTGTAGAAGCCGGGAAGCCTAATGCTGCAGGATGGCTTTTGCCGGACGGGCATAACATTCATCGTCGGTATCCGGAGGTGGCTATCCTCATTCCTGACACTATGGGACGGGCTTGCGGAGGACTTTGTGCTTCCTGTCAGCGTATGTATGATTTTCAGAGCGAGCGGTTGAATTTCGAATTTGAGTCATTACGCCCGAAAGAATCATGGGATCGTAAGTTGCGTCGGTTAATGGCTTATTTTGAAGAGGATACGCAGTTGCGGGATATTCTTATTACAGGAGGCGATGCGCTGATGAGTCAGAATAAAACGCTTCAGAATATTCTGGATGCGGTGTATCGGATGGCGGCACGCAAACAAAGGGCGAATCTTGAACGCAAGGATGGAGAGAAATATGCGGAATTGCAACGGGTACGGTTGGGGTCACGTCTGTTGGCTTATTTGCCGATGCGTATCAATGACGGGCTGGTTGATGTTCTGCGGGAATTCAAGGAGAAAGCATCGGCTATCGGTGTGAAACAGTTTATTATTCAGACTCATTTCCAGACACCGCTGGAGGTTACTCCTGAAGCTAAAGAAGCGATTCGGAAGATTCTTTCTGCGGGATGGATTATCACGAATCAGTTGGTATATACGGTGGCTGCTTCACGTCGAGGGCATACAACCCGGCTCCGTCAGGTGCTCAATTCGTTGGGGGTGGTATGTTATTACACTTTCTCGGTTAAGGGATTCAATGAGAATTATGCGGTATTTGCACCCAACAGTCGTTCAATGCAGGAACAACAGGAGGAAAAGATTTATGGCCGTATGACACCGGAACAGGCGGATGAGTTATATAAGATATTAGAGACGAAAGTGGGAACGGAAGAGGAGCCTAAAGAGGATGTTGCCAAGCAATTAAGACGCTTCATGAGAAAGCATCATTTACCTTTCCTTGCCACTGATCGCAGTGTTTTGAATTTACCGGCTATCGGTAAAAGCATGACTTTCCAGTTGGTGGGACTAACAGAAGAAGGAAAACGAATTCTACGCTTCGAACATGATGGCACTCGTCATCATAGCCCGATTATCGATCAGATGGGACAGATTTATATTGTAGAGAATAAATCGCTAGCTGCTTACCTGCGCCAGTTAGCCAAGATGGGAGAAGATCCGGAAGACTATGCTTCTATCTGGAATTATACGAAAGGAGAAACCGAACCTCGTTTCAGTCTTTACGAGTATCCAGATTTCCCCTTCCGCACAACAGAAAAAATGAGTAATTTAAGTATTAAGGAATAAGAAATAAATATTAGGTATTAAGTATTAATCGACAAATATCGAGCGTAAATCAGCTACTTCGGTGGTAATACCTAATACTTGATATTTAATACTTATTTTTCATTCTTTTACCCGTATTACTATATTTGCAATAATTGCAGTTAAGCCTCCGGTGGTGATTCCTGAAGAGAAGATACTTCGAATTGCTTCCGGAGTTTGTTGTAATACATCCGGCATTAATTCTACGCCCAAGCCTAAAGAAAGGCTGACCGCTAATACCAGAGTTTCTTTACGTCCAATTTCTTGTGAGGAGACAATACGGATTCCTGCAGCGGCTACCGTACCGAACATCAATAAAGTGGCACCGCCTAATACAGGATCGGGCATTAAAGAGAATACGGCACCGACGATGGGGAATAAACCTAAAAGGACGAGCATTGCTGCAATATAATAGCCGACATAACGGCTGGCTACTCCGGTCAGTTGAATAATACCGTTGTTTTGTGCAAAGATGGAGTTTGGAAAAGAGTTGAATACACCGGCGAGAAAGGAGTTGAATCCATCCGCCATTACTCCACCGGAAACCCGTTTCAAATAGGAATCTCCTTCAATGGGAAGTCCGGAAATCATAGAGTTGGCAGTCACATCGCCTGTTGCTTCGATTGCTGTGATTAGATAAACCAAGCCAATGGCTATGAAAGAAGATACATTGAAATCAACACCGTATTTGAAAGGTTGGGGAATATTAAAGCTCATCAGCATTTCCACATTCAACGAACTCATATCCACTTTTCCCAAAGCAAATGCCAAAGCATAACCAAGACAAAGTCCGAGCACAATGGAACTCATACGCAGGTATTTATTCCGGCAACGATTAAAAAACAAGACGCTAAGAAGCACCAGTCCTGCAATGGACAGATTTTCCCAAGTGGCAAATGTACCGTTATCCATAGCCGCATATCCGCCTCCGCAAGATACAATACCGACCTTTATCAGGCTTAATCCGATCAGCAGTACAACAATACCGGATACCAACGGAGTAATAATATTGCGCAGATACTTGAATGTGCGGCTCACAATCATCTCGATAGGTGCGGCAGCCATACAGGAACCGAATATCAAAGGCAAACCACCCACTAATCCGGTGGCGATGATAGGGCCGATAAAAGAAAAACTGGTACCCTGAATGCAGAGTAACTTTGCTCCTATCGCACCAAAACGACGGCATTGTATGAAAGTTGATACTCCCGAAGCAAAAAGAGACATGGAAACCAGAAAGCTTGTCTTTTCCACATCCAGTTTCAAGGCACTCGCGATGATTAGCGGAGGTGTAATAATTGCTACGAAAATAGCCAGGAGATGTTGTAAAGCCGCAAACAGGGCGTCTTTAAAGGGGGGACGGTCTTCTACGCCGTAGATTAAATCAGTTTTCATTTAACAGGTTGTTCTATATATTTTTAACTTCCGCAAAGGGATAGACAGAGATTCTTCCGGAATTTGGATTTTCTTAGTTCAGTGTCCATTTGAGGGCGAGTGTCGGGATAACATAAAAGCCATCACGACCGCCGAAGTTATTACTCAATTCGACTTCGGAGCCAACACTAAGATTGAAATTTTTATTTACTCCTTTGATTTTGTTCAGGTTCACCCAGAATTGTGGTTCGGAGAGGAAGATAGTTTTTCCGTAGTTGGTTTCTTCACGCCACCAGTCGGCAAAGCCGGAGAAAGTGAGCAGATTGCGACAGAAATTTACGTACCACGTACCTGTCAGCTGGAAGTTGTTGGGCGATTGGTGTTTCTGAATATACTTATACATAGCAGTCAGCGTGAAGCCTTTGGAAAAGGAAGTATTATTAAAAGTGTAGGTAGCTCCTGCCAGATAAGCATTTTTATAAGACATGCCTTTTGATAATCCGCCGTTATATTCAAGATGTGCAGAGAAAGGACCTTTCCAGAATTTCAGTTCACGTGCTATTTCCCAATAAGCGGAAGCGACACCTTCGGAGGTGTAATCCATATCAACAAAGAAATAAGTGCTTCCCCAAGTATCAGGATGAAACTTCTCCACAGTGGAGGTGAACAGCGGGCGACCTTGCAAATCTTTATCATACAAAGAACGTCCGAAATCATAATGTAGCTGAATGTTTTGCGCCTGCAATCCCGGTATGCCAGAGAGCAACATACAGAGGAAAAAAGCAGAGATAATTTGTTTCATAAGTAAATGTGTTTAAATGAAGATGCAAAAATAGTTAAAGCTACACATATAAACACATTACTTCTGTCTTTTTTTATTCCAGGTTATTATTTCCCGTATCCCACCAGAGTCTTGTACCTCCATGGTCATCTCCGCTTAAAGCCTCGACAAGAGCAGAATATTGCTCCGGGTCTTCTGTCTGCAATGTACCTGGGAAATTAAGACGGCGCACCATGATCTCCGTGTCGATGCATCCGCTCCTACTATGATTGAATCGAACGGGAAATAAACGGGGATATCCCGTTCGTCTTTGTTCGGTCCAGGCTTCGCAACCTTCCGGGAACATGGCAATCCACTTCTGCGTGATAATCTTCTCCAGTTTGGTCTCCTTATCATCCTGCGGATTCCATTTGGGAGTGACTTTACAACGGGCCTCTATATTATTTTCTTCATCATAAGTGTCTATAAAGTCGGAAGCTGTCAGCTCACTTTTCAGGTAATCCTCCACCCCATAAATTCCCCATTGATGAAAAGAGGTAGTTACACCGTTCCGGTAACAAGCTTCTTCATCTTCATCCGTCCACCCGCGCAAAGCGGCTTCGGCACGCAGAAACCAGACTTCAGAAGCAGTCATCAGAGGTGTATCGGTATCCTGCTTGACAAACAGCTTTGACAATCCGGAATAATGACTATGAGCAAAACAGGTTCCCTGGCGAATTCCACGATACTGTCCTTTAAGAGTCTCATCCGTACAGGGTTCAAAATAAATTTCCAAACGGGGATCGTTATATCCGGTCAAAATTGATTCCATGTTAGCACTCATGTAAGTTTCATTCCAGACACGGTTAAGTTCTCCCAATGGATTGGTATACCCGGATTTGGTAGAAACAAACACTCCTCCTGTTTCCGCTTCAAAGAAGCCGTAACCGTTTTCCTTTATTTTCTGTATTTCAGAACGTGCCTTATCAGGAGCAACAGAAGCAAGGCGCATTGCCAGACGCAAACGCAGGGAATTGGCAAACTTTACCCAGGAAGGATATTTCCCGTCCAACAAAATATCAAAACGTGCAAATCCATTGGATTCCGGTTTCTCATCTATATAGTTGGTGAGAGCAACTACAGCAGAATCGAGTTCATTGAAAAACTCATAATAGACATCCTCTTGTTTATCCGGACGGTAATGTTTTTCGGCATTAGCAAAATTCTTATAAATGATAGGACCATAATAATCCGTCACACGATGCATCGCTTCCACCTTTAATATTTTCGTTATCCCGAACAGAGCAGGATGTGTATTCCGGGTAGCATTCTCCGACTGATATATCTGTGGGAAAATATAAGAATACATGTGTGTCCACATGGCGCTATTCCAGCCGTCCTGCATATTATAATCGGAGTTATGCGAGCCCCCGTTCAGCGGTTTGCCGTCATGCATATACCCACTGAACATGTCCGCGTTCAGATTCTGTATCAGCTGGAAAGGCCAGTTCTTTCCTTTTCCGTAGTCGTAATTAAAATAAATACCTTGCTGAATAATTCCCAAACGGATTCCATAGCCATTGTCATCAATAATCAAGTCATCATCCGTGATACCGGACAAATCGGTATTGTAATCACGGAAGTTACCGGTACAAGCTACAGAAAACAGCAATAATCCCAACAAATATAGATATACAAATTTTCTCTTCATTTCTCTCTCTTGCCTTTAAAATTCACATTTCAGAGTAAAGCCCAGACTACGGGTCGTAGGCATTCCGAACACTTCAATTCCTTGATTATCATTTCCGGTAGAAAGTACCAGATCCGGATCAAAAGGAGCTTTCTTATACAAGAAACATAGATTGCGAGCTACAAACGAAAGCTGAACATCTTTCAGTACCTTCGTTTTCTGTATCCACTTCTTGGAGAAATTATAGCTCAATGATACTTCACGCAACCGTAAATTGGTAGCATCATACATATAATACTCCGTCACCCCGGCACGCCCGCCTACTATTTTATAGAATCCTTTCACATTGTCTATACGCTGACCGTCGAGCATTACATATCCCCTGTCACGCGCATCAGCCGTTATTTCGGATACCCCATAAAGATCCATTTCCGCCTGCGTCTGCGAAAGGACTTCGCCTCCGTAACGCCAATCAAGCAGAAAATAAAGGGTGAAGCCTTTGTAAGAGAATGTATGGTCCCATCCCATCATAAAGACAGGGTTGGCATTGCCTACTTTCACCGTATTCCCATCGCCCTCCACCAATGGAAGTCCTTTATTATCACCCTCTGTTTCGTAGACGATATTGCCTGCATCATCACGCACAAAAGCCTTACCATAAATATCACCGATAGAACCACCTTTAATAAGCTTCATGGCATAGCTGGAAGAAAAACTGGTAGGTCCGTAAATCATTTCTTTCAGATCTTCGTGCAACTTCACTATCTTATTCTTGTTGGTAGAGAAGTTTACAGAAGTTTTCCAGTTAAAATCAGGAGTTAATACGGGAGTTCCATTCAGTGTCAATTCCCATCCTCGGTTCTGGATATTTCCGGCATTTACATATCGGTAAGCATACTTATCGCCTGCAAGTGCGGGAAGTTTGAAGAACTGATTATAAGTATTGGTACGATAATAAGTCAGATTAACCCCTAAACGGTGTTGAAAGAATCGCCATTCAGTTCCAAATTCGATGGCATGGGTCATTTCCGGCTCCATATCCTTAAAAGGTGCGGCATCATTCGCCTGTATCTCGCCACCGGCATTGATGTGCGAAAAGGAATTAGTGATAAATGGAGGAATATCATTCCCTACTTTACTATAAGCGCCACGCAATTTAGCGAAAGAAACCCACTCGGGTAACTTCACCCATTTATCAAGCAGCATGGAAAGCCCTACAGAAGGATAAGCGAATCCGGATTTTTCATGTTTGGTATATGACAAGGTTGACGCCCAGTCATTACGGGCCGTCAAATCAAGAAATAGTTTTTCCTTATAACCGATCTGTGCCGTACCGAATATAGATTGCAACTGACGGCGTTGATCTATTCGCTGGTCAATACTGGCAGAGCTGTTCATAACGATATTGGCTATATTAAACACATTAGCAAACTTCAGAGATGCATTTTTCGAATCATATCGGGTAGAATTGACGACTTTATCATTTATACTACCACCAATCGCCGCATCCAACGTAAAATCGCCCCAGGTTTTCTTCACCATCGCCATGACATCACCATACATCTGCGTTTCCTGATAATCCATCTCAATATATCGTCCGTTCGCTCCACACAGGGCGGTGGCGGTAGACGCATAGAATTTCTGGCGTAACTTGTCCGCCCAGTAATCCATGTTTCCACGGGCTTGAATCGTCAGCCAGTCATTTACCTTAAAGTTTGCTGAAAGAGAAAGGATAACGCGCGTACGTGTTTCTTTACTTTGTATGCGGTTCGTTATCCAATACGGATTCTGTTCGAAGTCTTCGGTAAACGTATGCCAGTTCTGCACACCCAGTTTCCGTTCTTCGTCATAGGTTTCAAAATAATCTTTATAATAAGACAAGTCCTCTCCACGAGGGAAACGGTAGAGACCTACCAATGGATTCATATAGAAACCTCCCGATACCGGCTTATTCTCGACGGTTTGTTTCATGACATTCACACTACCGTCCAGTTTCAGACGTTTGTCGAACATAGTAGCCGTCTCACGCAAGTTTATATTATGCTTTTTCAGTTTATTCTTGTCGATTATCCCCTTTCCGGTAGTATTGGCATAGGAGAAATAAGTTTGCAGGTTTTCATTTCCATAACTGATAGATACGGAAGTCATCGATGTCAATCCGGTACGGAAAAAGTCATTCAGATTATCATAAGCCATCAGATTCTCTTTCTCGCCCCAACTGTCTACCACATCACTGACACCATAACGATTCTGCATTTTAGGCATACTGAATGCTTTCTCGAAAGTGAGTCCCGTAGAGAAATTTATATTCCTTTGCCCGGCAGAGTTTCCTTTTTTAGTCGTAATAAGAATCACTCCGTTAGCAGCCATGCTACCATATAAAGCCGCAGCAGGAGCACCTTTCAGGATACTGATACTTTCCACATCTTCCGGATTCAGGTTAGAGATTCCGTCTCCTCCGTCACGATTCCCCGCATTCGCCGTACCACCAATAGCCGAATAAGCCTGTTCGGAAGAGGTGTTCGACATCGGCACTCCATCTATTACATAAAGCGGTTGATTATCACCGGATACAGAACGGATTCCCCGGAGACTGACTTTTGCAGAACCGCCCATACCGGAAGAGTTTTTGTTGATTTGCACACCGGCAGCTTTTCCCGCCAGGGCAGCAATCATATTTACTTCTTTGACACGGTTCAGTTCTTCTCCCTTGATTTTTTGCACAGAATAGGCCAATGTAGCTTCATCCTTTTCAAGTCCCAAGGCTGTTACGATGACATGTTCAAGCATCACCGCATCTTCCTGAAGACGTATTTCAAGCACATTCCGACCTGTCACATTGACTTCTACAGTCTTGTAACCTACAAAAGAAACCTGTAAGACAGCACTATCCGGTATAGACAAAAAGAATTTTCCATCAATATCGGTCACAGTACCATTGGTTCCCCCCCTTTCGCGTATTGTAGCACCGATCAGTGGTTCACCATAGATATCAATTACACGCCCTCTCACGGTATTATGATCAGAAGGAACTTCTATCGTCCCTCTTAACGCTTGTTGCTCCGAAGCATAACAATTTCCTCCCTCCAGGAAAAGCAAGCCTATCAAGAAGCAACTCACAAAAATTTCTTTTTTCAATGATATAATAAAATATTGTTTGTTCATCACGCCGCAAAAATAACTAATTATTTTAAATCTAGCATTTTTTCTCATTGATTTTGAGGGAAATAAACATTATCACTATTTTTGTACGAAATTAAAATGAAAGAAATTATGGAAATCGAAACACATCCGTTAGAACCGTTTCTCCCAGCGAAATCAAAATTACTTATGCTGGGAAGTTTTCCGCCACAGAAAAAACGATGGTCTATGGATTTTTATTACCCAAACCTAAACAACGACATGTGGCGTATATATGGAATCTTATTCTTTAATGATAAGAATCACTTTCTGAATTCGACACTAAAATCGTTCTGCCGCGAGCAAATCATAGACTTTTTAAACGAAAAGGGGATTGCCCTATTCGATACCGCTTCATCCATTCGCCGGTTGCAGGATAACGCATCGGACAAGTTTCTTGAAGTAGTGGAAGCCACCGATGTTGCAGCATTACTGCGGCAGCTTCCCGAATGCAAAGCAATCGTCACTACGGGCCAAAAAGCAACGGACACTCTCCGACAGCAATTCGACATAGAAGAGCCCAAAGTAGGTGATTACTCCGAATTTGTTTTCGAAGGTCGTGCCATGCGGCTTTATCGGATGCCCTCATCATCAAGGGCGTATCCATTAGCATTGGACAAGAAAGCGGCCGCTTACCGGATTATGTTTCAGGATTTACAGATATTGAAGTGAAGTTCAAGTATCAAGTATAAAATATCAAGTATTAAATTATAAATGAATATGGCAACATTATTTTTGCAGTACCCGGCATGCAGCACATGCCAAAAAGCCAAGAAATGGTTAACAGAAAATAACATTGAGTTTACCAACCGTTTAATCGTAGAAGAAAATCCTACGGTGGAAGAATTAAAGGCATGGATTCCGCGCAGCGGTCTGCCGGTGAAAAAATTCTTCAACACGAGCGGATTAGTATATAAAGAGCTGAAACTAAGCGAGAAGCTACCTGCAATGAGTGAGGAAGAACAGATAGCACTATTGGCAACCAACGGTAAATTGGTGAAACGCCCATTGGTAGTGACAGACAGCTTCGTTCTAGTCGGTTTTAAGCCCGATGAGTGGGAAAAATTAAAATAATTCAAAACTTATTTACCCGAATGTTTGGAGATTCAGAAGTTTCTACTACCTTTGCAGCCGCAAACACGGGAGTAGCTCAGTTGGTAGAGCACCGGTCTCCAAAACCGGGTGTCGGGAGTTCGAGCCTCTCCTCCCGTGCAGAGTTAAATAGCTGTAAACGATAAGTTTACGGCTATTTTTCGTTTCAGGTCGGACTAAATTCGGACGAAATAAATGATAGTGACGCTATCCGACAAAGATAGTGACGGTATACAACAGCGATAGCGTCACTATCCCGAACATATACCGTCACTATCATTTTCTACGATTATCCATCTGGAATTCTACGTTCATTCATATCTGCGAATCTTACGCATAGTCATATAGCGTACACTCACAATGACTCCCGCCCGATTTCCTAGTTCTTATTCGTTCTTTCCAATCCTTTGGCAGCCTCAACCAAGCGGATGAATTCTCTTCTATATCCTTTATCATCATTATTCAGTCCCTGTTTGGCCAGATTAATCACTTTATCGTAACTGGCATTTCCTTTGAAGTCAGAGTCCCGAAGCAACTGTCCGAACATAGCCACTGCAGAAGCAAAGCGGAAATCGGAAGAAACATTATTGCCTTTATTATCAACGAAAGGAAGTTCCATTTTCTTGCTGACATCTTTATCCGGAGCTTTATAACGCAGTTTCACAGTCAGGAGATCATTAGAGCCTGTCGGTTTCACTGCCACTTTCTCTTTCTTCTGATATTTCAGATCATCTATTTTACCCACATATTCATTCTTTGCACCTGTAGGAATCACTTCGTAAAAAGCAGTTACCGTATGTCCCGCACCCATATCTCCGGCATCTTTAGCATCATTATTAAAGTCTTCGTCTTTCAACAGACGGCTTTCGTAACCAATCAAACGATACGCCTGCACTTGGGAAGGATTAAATTCCACTTGCAGTTTGACGTCTTTCGCCACCGTATGCAATGTAGCACCGAATTCGCCAACTAAAACACGGTTGGCTTCCTGCAAGTTATCTATATAAGCATGATTACCGTTTCCCTTTTCTGCCAACACCTGAATCTTTTTATCTTTATAATTACCCATGCCATAACCTAATACGGTAAGGAACACTCCACTCTTACGTTCTTTTTCAATCAATTGCTCCAATCCTTCGGCGGAAGAAACACCCACATTAAAATCACCGTCAGAGCAAAGTATGATACGGTTGTTGCCATTAGAGATAAAATTCTTCTTGGCTATTTTATACGCCAACAGGATACCCGCACCACCTGCCGTAGAACCACCTGCCGTTAATTCATCTATCGCTTCACGAATCTTCTGTTTGTCAATACCCGGAGTGGCCTCCAGTTTCACACCGGCACTGCCTGCATAAGTCACGATAGCTACTTTATCTTTATCCCGTAAGTTGTTTACCAACAATTTGAGAGATGATTTCACCAAATCCAACCGGTTGGCTCCCCACATAGAGCCGGAGACGTCAATCAGAAACACCAGGTTAGATGCAGGCAAATTATCCGTCGGAATTTCTTTAGCTTTCAAGCCGATACGCACAAGACGGTGATCCGCATTCCAGGGACATGTTCCGGCTTCCATCGTGATTTTCACAGGATCACTTCCTGTCGGTTTCGGATAATCATAGGAAAAGTAGTTCACTAATTCTTCCGTACGGATAGCATCTACAGGAGGCAATTCACCTTTATTGATAAAACGACGCATATTACTATAAGAAGCAGCATCTACGTCAATAGAGAAAGTAGAAAGCGGAGCATCCGACACACTCTTAAATCCATTCTCCTGAATCTGCCCGTATTCTTCCGCATTTACAGCATCATACATGATTCCCGGTGTCGGACATACCGCCATATAAGCAGCAGACACCGATTTAGTAGCCTTTAGCTCATGCCCGTATCCTACCACTACACATTCTTCCAATACCACATCATCCGCTTTCATCTTCACATCCAGCGTAGCCGATTTCACCACCCTTCTCTCTTGCTTATACCCGATATACTGAAACAACAACGTCTCCCCCTTCTTGGCCTGAATTGTATACTGGCCCTTCATATTCGTTATTGCACCCTTCGAAGTACCCTTGATCTGTACCGAACAACCTACAAGCGGATTTCCATCCTTTGCATCCGTCACCGTACCCGACACAGTAATAACTTGCGCATTCATCCTACCTAAAGAAATAACCGCCATTAGCAGTACGAGCATCATCGCTCTGAATTGATTTGTTTTCATAACTTCTTATTTTAAAATGTTACTATTAGTTCGCTTTTATTATAGAGATGCACATTTCACACAGATTCCATAAATTGCCTGAACTTTTTTTATCCGGCAGAAAAAAGAGTCATTTCAAAATTCTCACTCATTCCTTTGCAACTCTTAAGATGATGTGTATATTTGCCAATCATAAACATATTATAAATATGAAAAACGAAGTCGACGGAAGGCGGGAAATAGCCTCACGAAACACAGCCTGGGCTACTATTATTGCCCGCAAACTAACTCGTTGGGGTGTCACTCCCAATCAAATTTCCATGATGAGCGTATTCTTCGCTATGGTGGGGGGCCTTCTGTTGATCGGCACAGTCATTGATCCCGGTTTTAACAAGTATGTAGCCTACATTCTGTTCATCGTTTGCATGCAGTCGCGGTTACTCTGCAACCTGTTCGATGGGATGGTAGCTATTGAAGGAGGGAAGAAAAGTGCCAACGGGGATCTCTACAATGATATGCCCGACCGCTTTGCTGATGCTTTGTTCATCATTCCCGTCGGATATATAGCAGGCGGATTCGGTATTGAACTGGGATGGCTAGCGGCCCTTCTTGCCGTTATGACAGCTTATTTCCGCTGGATAGGAGCCTACAAAACGCACCAGCATTTCTTTAACGGTCCGATGGCCAAGCAACACCGCATGGCATTGCTCACGCTTGCCTTTGTAGTAGCCACCTGCACCATTCACGCAGGATACGACCGGATGGTATGTCTCATAGCCCTGATAATTATCAACGTCGGCCTTGTCGCAACACTGATACACCGTCTGTACCTCATGTCACACACAACAAACAATGAAATAAAATGAAAGAACTACTGGATATCATATTTCCTACGCTAAGCGATGAACTGATTATCGTCATTTCGCTCATCATCGGACTGCTTGTTACGGCAAGCCTTATTCTTTTTCTCGTAAAGAAGATCTCTCCAAAAACAAATATCAGCGAACTCTCCGCCCGCACGCGTTCATGGTGGATCATGGCGGGCATGTTTATCGGTGCCGTATTTATCAGCTATAACATTTCTTACTTCTTCCTTGCCTTTCTCTCTTTCATCGCTTTCAGAGAACTGTATTCGGTGTTGGGATTTAGAGAGGCAGATCGCGGAGCATTGTTTTGGGGGATATTGGCCATTCCCATTCAATATTACCTTGCTTACCTTGCCTGGTATGGAGCATTCATCATCTTCATTCCGGTAGTTATGTTTCTCGTATTGCCCTTACGACTTGTTTTAAAGGGAGACACCCACGGAATAACCAAGTCGATGGCTCTGTTGCAATGGATTCTGATGCTTTCGGTGTTCGGTATCAGCCACCTCGCTTATCTCCTGTCACTTCCCGAACTGCCGGGATTCAATGCGGGAGGACGAGGCCTGCTATTATTCCTTGTATTCCTTACGGAAATCAACGACGTTATGCAATTTATCTGGGGCAAACTTCTCGGACGGCATAAGATACTTCCGAAAGTAAGTCCAAACAAAACGTGGGAAGGATTTCTGGGCGGCGTAATCAGTACCACCGTCATTGGTTACTTCCTCGGTTTCCTGACTCCCCTCTCCGCTCCCAACGTTATCCTGGTAAGTGCTCTCGTTGCGATTGCCGGATTCTCGGGAGACGTAGTCATCTCTGCCATCAAGAGAGACAAAGGAATTAAGGATATGGGGAACAGTATTCCCGGCCATGGAGGAGTATTCGACCGGATAGACTCTCTGGCCTACACGGCTCCTGTATTTTTTCATTTAGTTTATTACATTGCATATTAAACGGAGAGAATGGAAAAAAGATTCATGCAAGCTGCTGCCATGCAGATTATATATAAAGGTGTATTCCAATGGTTTCTGAAATTGGTTGTGGGAGTTCAGTTCACCGATTGCCAGTTCCTCAAAAAGGAAAAGCAATTCATCATCCTTGCCAACCATAACAGCCATCTGGACACCCTAAGCTTGTTATCTTCCCTGCCCGGAGGACTTTTATGGAAAGTCAAACCCGTAGCAGCAGAAGATTATTTCGGGAAAACCCGCTTTCAGGCTTCCATCAGCAACTTTTTCATCAACACACTGCTAATCAGAAGAAAAGGAGAAAAAGATTCGGAGCATGATCCAATCCGTAAGATGCTTGAAGCCATCGACGCCGGATATTCGCTGATTCTTTTTCCGGAAGGAACCAGAGGAAAGCCGGAACAGATGGGAAAAATTAAATCCGGCATAGCCCGCATCCTGTCTCTGCGACCCGAAGTGAAATATATTCCCGTATTCATGACCGGTATGGGACGTTCTCTGCCCAAAGGAAAAATGATACTGTTACCATATAAAGCATCTATCTATTACGGTATGCCCGCATTGGTAAAGAGTACGGATACACATGAAATATTAGACCAGATTACAGGTGATTTTGAAGTAATGAAAGAAAAATATCAAGTCATTATTGACGAAGAAGAGGAATAGATGTTGTTTTTCAAAAGAAAAATATCAAAACTATCGGACGAGGAATTACTAATACATTATACGAAGTCCGGTGATACGGAATATTTCGGCGAATTATATAACCGATATATCCCGTTACTATACGGACTTTGCCTGAAATATCTGCATGATGAAGACCAGGCACAGGAGGCGGTGATGCAGTTGTTTGAAGATTTATTGCCTAAACTGGGAAATTATGAGATAAAAGTGTTCAAGCCATGGCTCTACCGGGTGGCAAAGAATCATTGCCTGCAACTTTTACGAAAGGAAAATAAAGAAATTACGTTAGATTATACCGTTAATGTTATGGAATCCGACGAATTTCTGCATCTATTAAGTGAGGAGGAAAGTTCAGAGAAACAACTAAAGGCATTACATCACTGTCTCGAAAAGTTGCCCGAAGAACAACGGACCAGCATTACGCGTTTCTTTTTAGAGGAAATGTCGTATGCCGACATTGTAGAACAGACCGGATTTACTCTGAACAATGTGAAAAGCTATATCCAAAACGGAAAGCGAAACTTAAAAATTTGTATTAAGAAACAAGCCCTATGAAACTATTGGACTACATACGAGGACTCCGCAAAGGAAAAGAGGCACACCGGCTGGAAAAAGAGTCGATGCAAGACCCTTTCCTGGCCGATGCTATGGATGGATACAACCAGGTGGAGGGAAATCACGAACAACGGATCGAGAAACTGCGGATGCAGGTTTCTGCTCATTCGGCAAAGAAAAAGAACACTTATGCTATCACCTGGAGCATCGCTGCGTGTCTGGTGATCGGATTCGGTATCAGCAGTTATTTCCTGTTCCTGAAAAAGAGCATGACAGATGAAGTGTTTATCGCTGAAGAGTCTGTTCCGGCAAAGTTGCCTGAAGCTACAACGCCGGCAACTCCTACAAATCCAGCGACTCCGGCAGCTCCTGTAACCCCGCGAGCGGACAAGAAAGAGATGAGCGCATCCGCAGTAATAGAACCGATGATGGAGGAAGCCTTGGAGCAGACTGCTGAATTGCAAGAGGTAGCAGCAACAATGAATACTTCCGAGTCCGCTTCCGACAAGAAAATGAGAATGGCTAAAGTGGTGACTATCCCCAACAGTAACATTATTCAGGGAAAAGTGACCGATGAAAAAGGAGAACCGATCATCGGGGCCAGTGTGGCATATAAAGGGACAAATATCGGAACCATTACGAATATGAACGGAGAGTTTTCGCTGGTTAAAAAGGAAGGTAAAAAACAGTTGACAGCGCAGTTCATCGGATACGATCCGGTAGAAATTCCGGTAGATACCAGCCAGACAATGCTCATTGCCATGAACGAAAACAAACAAACGCTTAACGAAGTGGTGGTAGTGGGATACGGAACAAATAAAAACAAGAAGTCGACAACTGTCGTGACGGCTAAGGAGCAGGCAGACAAAGATATTACTCCGCAACCCGTGATTGGTAAACGCAAATATCAGAAGTACCTGAAGGAGAATCTGGTTCGTCCGACGGATGAGAAGTGCGCACAAGTGAAAGGGAAAGTGGTATTAACTTTCCTGGTTAACAAGGAAAGGCGTCCCTTCTACATCAAAGTAAAAGAGAGCCTCTGCGAATCTTCCGACAAGGAAGCCATCCGCCTGATTCAGGAAGGTCCGGACTGGATTTATGGCAATAAATCAGTGGAAATAACCGTCAAATTCGAATAGGACAAAGTCTCTAAATCCAAGTTCCTTTACGCCATAAGAATTCGAGTGGTCCCTGTTTATGGCGGGCAAGCCACCAACGACTGAACATCAACTGAACGGTAAAGATGAGCAATGCAATAAGCAGACTTGCCGTTGCTCCGGCATATTTGTACATCGCTAATCCGAATCCATAATAGATGGTAACTCCCATAATTGACTGGGATATGTAGTTTGTCAGACTCATACGACCGTAAGGAATCAGCAAACTTTGCCAACTATATCCTTTCTCTTTCTTAAACCAAAGCAGGGTGAAGATAGAAACCAGAATAATCATAAAGGCAAAATTGGCATAAGACGGAACTGCTATGTTATAAGGAACTTGTATGGAAGGATTAGTGAGTAAATCCGGTACAAAGGTTTTCAGGCAATAGAGAGGAATGAACGCAAGGATAGCGCCTATCAGCATCTTCTTCCAGAAACACACGGATTCTTCACTCTTTATTAAATATTTCCGGCGTCCGAGCAACATTCCGAACATGAATAAAGCAGCCGTCTGAAACAAACGACCATTTTCTACTTGCCAGATGTTACTGTATAATTGTCCGTCGATAATGTTAGACCGCAATACTTCAAGGAAGTTGCCGTTGAGCGTCGCCTCCTGCGCACGTATGGCATAAGGCACGCAATGACCGGTCACTGCCACATAATCAGGATTTATCATTGCATAAACGGCACGTCCCCACTCATAAGGCTGAAGAAGCAGAATCAGGGCAATCCAGAAAACCGTTTTATCTTTTAGCTTGCAAACCGGTATCAATGCAAAGCCTACTACGGCATAGAGTAAAAGAATATCCCCGTTATAAAATAAAGCGTGCAACTGCGCAAACAGGAAAAGCAAACACAACCGCCAGGCAAATCGTCCGCGGAAGTCTATGCCACGCTTCTCCGCATTGTGAAACTGAATGTAAAAACTAAAACCAAACAACAATGAGAAAGTAGCGTAAGCCTTTCCGGCGAATAAGAAAAACATGGTATCCCACGCATATTTATCAATCGTTTGCAACCATGCAGGCATATTCTCCGGTATAAAAAACAGATTATAATGCTCCAGATTATGTAATAATACAATTGCCAAAAGGGCAAATCCGCGCAGAGCATCCACTACTCCAAGACGTTCGGATGTTTTCAGTGTTTGAGTCATTAGATATAATTATTTCAGATTACTTTAGCAGCGGTAAAAGTAAAGGAAATATCTGGAACTCAAAAATTTGTGGATGTAAAAGATTAAATCAATTCATAACTGGCCATCTGTATCGGCATATCCAGATTGTGAAGTACTTTCTCCAACAGAATCCCCTCCCGATTGTCATATTCATACCCGAAAGTGGCACGGATTCCTTGCAGGATAAATTGAGTGGCACGGTCTAATGCCATCGGCAAGCTGTCTCCCTGCATCAAAGAGCCGGTTATGACACTTGTAAAAGTATCTCCCGTACCGGGATAATGTGCAGGCAGATAAGGACAGGTCACTTTCCAGTAGCGGTTTCCCTGACGGTTATAAGCGTAGACAGACGTTTTATGGGGTTCATCATGCACGGGGACACTGGTTATGATAACCACTTGCGGACCTTTATCGGACAAAAGGCGAAGATATTCTTTCAGCTCTTCATCCGTGTTGTCTGCTTTATAGGGTTCATCCAATAAATAAAATAACTCCGTCAGATTGGGAGTAATCACATCTGCTTTGGTTATCAGGTGGCGCATTTCTTTCACCATCTCCATATCAAAGTTAGTGTACAGCCGGCCGTTATCTCCCAACACCGGATCGGCAACTATCAGGCTATCCGGCTGACGAAAGTCTTTGATAAAATCAGAAACAATCTGAATCTGTTTCGGAGAGCCCAGATATCCGGTGTAGATAGCGTCAAACTGTACCTCCAGTTTCTTCCACTGGGCAATAATCTTTGGCATTTCATCCGTCAGGTCGAGGAAGGAGAAACCGGGATATTGCGTATGGTTGGATAATACAGCTGTAGGAAGCGGACAAACCTGAAAGCCCATAGATGAAAGAATAGGAATAACGACAGTGAGAGATACGCGTCCCATTCCCGAAAGGTCATGAACGGCGGCTATTTTCTTTACTTTATTGGCATACATATCATTTAAATTTAAACATTTGACTACTCTTCTATGAACGAACCGGAACAGAGGCTCTATTTACAATAAACAGAAGTTCTGTTTATACCGAACAGAGGCTCTACTTTCTACCAATAGAGCCTCTGTTTTGAAACACTAGATTAATATCACTAATACGTCCCGTGCCCCATGTGCTCCCATCACCAATGCCTGCTCAATGTCGGCAGTCTTTGAAGGACCGGAGATGAATGTTCCGAATTGATATTCCTGTCCATCCAGCTCCCGATAAGCATCATACATGGTATTCACGATTTTATTCCGGTCGAGCAGGATAACCAGCTTTTCCGAGATAAAATAAATAGCTTTGTATTTCACCGTCTGCGGTATCCAAATGGCTCCGTTCTCGGCAACTCCTATTTCTCCTTTCACTACGGCTACATCGGTGCCATCCAACTCTTTCGGATCATCCAGATTGTCGGGATTGAATGTCGCGCAGGAAATATCCGGTAAGACGGAAGCAATGCGCATAGCATCCGGATAAGTCCGGCGTATTACCGCATTCACATCTTCTCCTTCGCCCAATACCACTGCTGTGCCACCCACTGCACGACTGATTGCACAAAATTGTTCTATCTTGTCAGGATACGACAATCGCTCCATATCCGCAATATCCGGTTTATCATAACGAGTTTGCGTATTCTTGCGAATACTGGCTAATATCTCTTCTCTGCTGCTCATTTGGATTCCTCCTTTCCCTGTACTTTGTTCTTCTTCCACATTTCATTGAACGACTCTTTGGCAAATTCCGGCAGTTCACGCCCTTTTCCCCAATCGTCGAGATCGTTGTATTTCATAAAACGGGGCAGACCGTTCACTACCGGAGCCGCCCACAAAGCAGCATTGAACAATGCCGGACGTTCCATCAGGAATTTCATGCCGCCGGACATAATCTTCTTTCCTGTATTGGCTTTTCCCAGTCCGTCCAAATCCTGACGCCACTTGTAAATCTGTTCGGCCAAATCAACTTGCACCGGACAAACATCAGAGCAGGACATACACAGAGAACACGCCGAAAGATTATCATAATATTTCTCCGGAGCGTGAGCCATACCCAGATTGATACCGATAGGTCCGGGAATGAAATAGGTATAAGAGTATCCCCCACTCCGGCGATATACCGGGCAGGTATTCATACACGCACCACAACGGATGCAATTCAGTGTCTTGATATGATCGGGCTTGGAAAGCAATGTACTCCGGCCGTTGTCTACGATGATGATATGATATTCACCGCCTTCGCGGGGACGGCGGTAATGGGAAGTGTAGGTGGTCACCGGTTGTCCGGTAGCCGAACGGGCAAGCAATCGGGTGAATACGCCCAGTGCATCCAAATCCGGAACAATCTTTTCCATACCGAAAGCGGCGATGTTCAACTTCGGGTAGGAAGTACCCATATCGGCGTTTCCCTCATTCGTGCAGACTACGATGTCGCCGGTTGAAGCTACGGCAAAGTTGGCCCCTGTCATAGCGGCTTCGGCATTCAGGAAGAGAGGTCGCAGGTTCTTACGTGCCGCATGAGTCAGGTAGGTAGGGTCGAAGTTTCCTTCCTCGGTTCCCATCTCCTTTTCGAAAAGTTCGCCTACCTGCTCCCGCTTGATGTGGATGGCAGGCAGTACGATGTGACTCGGTTCGAGATGCATCAGTTGCAGGATGCGTTCGCCCAAATCGGACTCTACGACGTCAATGCCCCGCTCCATCAGGAAAGGATTCAATCCGCACTCTTCGGCGAGCATGGATTTACTCTTGATGAAATGATGCACATTATGTTCATTCAATATCTCATAGACAATGGCGCAGTATTCATCGGCATCTTTTGCCCAATGCACAATGGCGCCGTTGGCGGTAGCGTTCTTCTCGAACTCCAGCAGAAGTTCTTCGAGGTGACTGTTGGAATATAGTTTCAGTTCGCAAGCCTTGTTGCGCAACTCTTCCCATTCGGGAACTTCCTTGCTCATCTTATCCCTTTTGGCACGGACCATCCAAAGGGTTTCATTATGCCATGCTGCCATCTTGCTGTCCTGCAAGAACTTCTCGGCAGCCTTTGAATGTTTTGTACTCATGATTGCGACGCTAGAATTTCTACAATATGGATAATCTGAATAGGCAGATGCTCCCGTTTGATAACACCTTGCATGTGCATCAGGCAGGAACTGTCCGCTCCGACAATATATTCGGCTCCGGTGGCCATGTGGTCTTTCACCTTATCACGCCCCATGCAGACGGAGACTGCCTGCTCTTCCACGGCAAACATTCCGCCAAAACCGCAACACTCGTCAATATGGCTGGGTTCGAAAACTTCGATTCCTTCAACCAGATCGAGCAAATCACGCAATTTATTGTAATAAGGAATATTCATCTCGGAGGGAGCGGAAATAAACAGTTCGCGCACCCCATGACAGCTATTATGGATGCTGACCTTATGAGGAAAGCGTGCAGGAATCTTGGAAGGTTTCAATACATCGTGAATAAATTCACAAATATCACAAATCTTTCCCGCAGTCTGACAAACATGTCCTTCTTTCTCTAAGATGCCCGGATGATTCTCTTTCACAAAAGCCACACAACTGGCGGAAGGACCGACTATGTAATCGTACTCCCGGAATAAATCGCCAAAACGGAGCGCCAACTTCATCGATTCATCTTCAAAACCGGCATTTGCCATCGGTTGTCCGCAACAGGTTTGATCCAACGGATAATCGACGTCTACTCCCAAACTTTTCAACAGTTTATACGATGCCACTCCCACATTGGGATATATGGCATTGATATAACAAGGAATAAACAAACCTACTTTCATAACTATATTATGTAATAATTTAAGATTCTTCCGTACCACCCGTCTATTTTGCTCAACGGATGTCGATTAATTTGTGTGTTTGCAGGCTGAGTCTCCATTTGGGATGTCGCATTACACAGTCCACTGTCAAAGCAGTGTTATTACAAGAACAAGGCTGGAGGAAAAAATGTTCGGCAGGAAGTAGTTCAAAAATACTTATATCTTGTCCTTCATAGACAACTTTCACTTCATTCATCCGGTCGATTGCCAGTTTTGCCCCTTGTTTGGGTGAACAGGTCACCCAGTCGATAGATGCCGGTAAGGGGTGTGTACCGTTGGTTTCGATGGTCACATATTTACCAGCTTGGTGCAAAAGGTCGATCAATTGGTCGTCTATCCATAAGGAAGGTTCGCCACCTGTGAGGACAACGGTAACGGCAGGATATTTTTTCACTTCGGTGATAATTTCTTCATCGGTCATCATTGTTCCTTCTTCGTGTTGTGTGTCGCAAAAGTCACATTTCAGGTTGCAGCCGGAGAAACGCACGAAGATGGCCGGAGTTCCGGTGTGATAACCTTCGCCCTGCAAACTGTAAAAGATTTCATTAATCTTTCTCATCGTCATACTTGTTTAATTTGCTACTCTTGTCCTTCTGCGCTGGCGGAATCTTTCTCATAGATGACTATGTTTCCTTCCGATTCCTGCACCTCTACTTTATAGCATTGGGGAAGCTGTTTGCACACCCACCGGGCGATATTCTCTGCTGTGGGATTGAACGGAAGTACTTCATTCAGATTTTGATGGTCGAGTTTTTCCATGACCACTTCTTTGATACGGGTGAAATCTACCACCATTCCTTCGGAGTTGAGCCGCATGGAACGGCAATAGACGGTGATAATCCAGTTGTGACCGTGTAAACTGGCGCATTTACTGCGATACGGGAGTACCAGCTTATGAGAAGCCGAGATCTCCATGCGTTTGATTACTGTAAACATGAGTGTATGTATTTTAATAGTTACACGCATCTAATGTCACCTCGATGCAACGGCAAAGGTAATACAAAATAGAGTTTTCATCCAGCAAAGAGTGTTATTTTTTCCCTTTTTTTGCACTATCTTTGCCGCATGAAAACTCTGTATATTGTTTTAGGTAGTATCTCTCTTGCACTCGGCATCCTCGGCATCTTTCTGCCGTTACTGCCTACTACCCCTTTTCTGTTACTCACCGCTGCCCTTTATTTCAAAGGGTCTCCCCGACTATATAACTGGCTGCTCAATCATCGGCACTTCGGTCCTTATATCCGCAATTACCGCGAAAACAAGGCGATCCCTCTCCGAGCCAAAGTAATCTCGCTCGTGCTGATGTGGGGAACTATGCTTTACTGCATTTTCTTCCTGATTCCTTTGATATGGGTAAAGATTCTCCTGGGACTGATTGCCGCAGGGGTCACTTATCATATTCTTTCTTTCAAGACATTAAAGTAATGCGATAGTCCCTGTCGTGCATCGGCAAGTTTATCTTCCCAATGTTTCACGGAGTTCTGACCAATAATGTCAGTCACATATTTCACGGAAATAAAAGGAATTTCTTTCGAACGGCAAACGAATGCCTGTGCATAGGCTTCCATGTCTACGACATCTCCGCTAACGTGAGTCAATTCTGTCAGAAAGCCATCTCCCGTGTTACAGATTCCTTCTTCTGTCCAGTGCTCGCAATAACCTTTTTCTTCGAGCAAGGCCGATGAATCAATCTCACACTCCAATCCGAACTCTTTCATTTTCTGCATATCACGGTCTACGAACTTGCGGCAGACAAAGATATCTCCTACTTGATGGTTGACTGTTCCGGCACTTCCGATATTGAGTACTAAGTCTGGTTGTACCTGGCGGATTGCTTCTGCCAGATGAAAAGCTGATTTTACTTTTCCAATACCTGTACGAATGTAATAAGGTTCTACATCCGGCCATTTAATCTCTACAAATTCGCCTTGGACGGCGTAGGTTACTAATATTTTCAACATATTCTTCTCTTGATTTATGAATATGCAAAAATAGAATTTTTATCGGAGATTAATCATTCAAGTGCAGAATAAGCCGCAAAATTTGCGGCTTATCTCCTGATTTTAACCGCAACATCCTGTCACAATTAAAATCTCATATCAGATAATCTTATAAGTTTTCACGACTATTCATACTACCTTTTGTTCTTCATTGACGTTTTCATACTTATTCTTATTTTTCAGAAATCAGACCAGTTTTCCTTCTTTCACAGCTCTTTCCAAATCTCCAAGTGTTATTCTTTTTTTGACTTTTTCCTTTCGTCCCAAAATTAAATCTAATAATTTAGGAAGTATCCAATCCCCTTCAGGATAAAAATACTCTTCAAAAACAAACTTTTCAACATTTACATTAAATATCCGACTAAACAAAGAGATAAATTCACAAGCATCATCTCCCTGAAGTTTCAAATCTCTTGCAAGATCAGTCTCACGAGTAAATTCACCACCCCACCGTTCTTCCTCAACAAACTGAATCACTTGTCTCCAAATATCTTCTCCATCCATAATTTTCATTCAAAAATCGTTTTTAATCACATACTGATTATCTGTCACATCATAGCTATGCAGTTCCAATTTTAATACTCGAAAACATATCTCGTTTTAAAATTAGAAATATACTTTTTTTTCTATTTAGTATAAAACTGTAAACCCTTCATTTCTGTCTTTTTTATGTTTATATTTTGTAAAGGAACTAATAAATATCAACACAATCAAAGATTTCACTTTCCTTTTCTGAAAACACCCAAAAAACAAATATCAAAAACCTCAAATATATTATTAACTTCAAGTATAGTATATATAACCAATACTCTCTATATAGTCACCATATTGTACATATATACACAACAAATAGCCATTACTCACACGAACATAAAAGATTAAGTATCTTTTTTCTCTTCACAATGCCAACATATTAAATATATCATTACCTTTGTCACTGAAAACAATTTGATTGTCAAGCCAATAGAACAAACAATTTTATTATCAAATATTGAAATAGCCTTTCAACATCTTATTGAATGCATAACTATAAAATAAATAATTCCATGAAAAAAGTATCATTATTGCTTTTAACAATATTACTAACAATTGGTTGTAACCAAAAGCCAAAAGAACAAGTAGTATCTCAAGAATCAAATCCACAGCTCACAGCAGCAAAAATAAGGAATCAAGAAATACAAGACTCTTTAAAGAAAGTAAGAAACGACTCGCTTGCCCTAATTGCATGGGGAGATGTTAAATTTGGGATGAGCATGAGAGAAGCATTAGCTACTGAAACATTTAAGGGTGGAGATAAATTTCCTGATAGTAATCGCATATCAATGAACTTCAATGACGAACGAAATTTCAGAAAAGCTTTTGGGTTAAATGAATCTTCCGAAATCTGGGCCAAATTTCAAGAAAATGAATTAACCAGAATATATATAGAATCACATTATCTAACAGCAAATAGCATTAATGATCTAGTGAGTGATTGTGATATATTTATCAAAAATTTCACAGAAAAATATGGAGAACCTTCATATAAGAAGAGTAAAGTTAATATCTCCGAGTTTAATTCCGGTGAAGAGTTTGAATACGCCAAATTCCAAATAGGAGATAAGACGATAACAATAGTATTAGGAGAATTAAGCAGTGAAGTCAAATTCTACTACCATGTATATATAGACAATAGCAAGTTCCCCCAAAAGAAGCATGTCATGACAGACAAAGAAAAAAGAGAAGAACAAAAACAAAAAGAAGATACTGAAAAAATAAAAAATAATTCATTCTAAATAAAGTATTAGAAAAATAAAAAAACAATTATGTTTATGCCTCATCACCATAACTCTGAAATAAATAATTCCATGAAAAAAGTATTTTTTCTTCTATTTATGGCTACTATAGTCTCTTTAGTTGGCAATGCCCAAAGCAGAACTAATAGTGATCCTATAGCGCTATCTTACAAGTCTAAAGAAATAAAATCTGCCCTATATTGGCAACAAAGCAGTAAAACGGGACGTTGGGAAAGTCGCAAAAACACAAAACGCGTATATCTTGGCGAAGGAGTAGCCATCGAAAATTTCAACAACATATTCATAGGAGAATATAATAATAAGCGTTATCTTTTTTTGGACTTTTATAGATATTTCTGGCGCTATCCTGCATTGAAAAAAGAATGGATGTATTCACGAACAATAATGGCAGCATTACTTACCGACGATGATTATAGCCATTTATCATCGCTTGCTACCAATCAGACACTCTCAATTATACCACGCTTCTACCATAGTATGTATAAAGGACACGCAGAATACTCATTTCCATTCTTTTTAACTTTAGGAGAAACGCTTCTTTCTGCCACAGAAACACTATATAAATCCAATAAAAGAGCATACGGAGAAGAATATGCTAACAAAGAATGGAAAAAAGACTATCCACCTATTAATTTTATAGTTTTGAAACGTATCACAGATTCTGACGGTCAGGACGTTGTACGATTCATTTTATATCCTAAAGCCCTACCAGAGCTTATAGACTACACATATTTCGAGGTTGATTATTCCGTTTATAAGAACCTACTCACAAAGGACAAGAAAGTAAGCTACAAGTAAAAACAAATAAGACAGGCGAAATCGATATAATAACTACATAAAAGGAGAATCACTTCCCTTTCTTTGCCTTTTTGCCTGTCTGCTTTTCAAACTCTTGTTTAGTGATATCAACAGCATAATTTCCATTAGACATAAAATGCATAAAAGCAATTTGGGTACCTGGGTGACCAGACCAATGATGATATTCTACCTCCCAATAAACGTTTCCATTTTCAATGACGTAATGCGATTCACTTTCAATCTTTCCTGATGATAAAACAGAATTTATCTTATCATATACTGCTCTTCTCCCCATTTTTACCTGCTCCGATTCGCAAGAAGTGAAAACAAATCCACAAAATAGAATTATAGTAAGAATTATCTTTCTCATACTCAACAGTTTCTTATAGCTTTAAGTTTTTAGATTTATTATTTTAAAGAAATAGAACTTTTATCATAATATCCTGTCGCAAATTCATAAGGATAGTTATCACCTCTAATCAATAATTGCTCACCTCCAGTTCCATAATCTGTCGTTTTCTCATGTCCCCAATGAACAAAACTTATATAAAGAGTATAGTATTCTCTTTCACCTCCCAAAACTTCTTCCATGTATGGATGTTTAACAAGGTTGAGATCATTCTTATTTATGGAATAATCAACAGAGTGAATACTTGTAAATTTCCCCCCTTTATATGTATAGTATCCTAATTTCCCATTTTCAAAAACTAAGTAATATGTATATGAGCCTTTGTTCATTACATATGTTCCCGTACCAGATTCTAATTCATTTGCAGTAATTTGTTTTTCATAAAACTCATCTTTTTCTTCATCTTTGCCACATCCAGCAAACATTAGTGCAGTAATCATTAAGAGCAGTAAATTCTTCATATTTGTTTTTGTATGTTTATTGTTTACAAAGGAACTAATAAGTTTGAATACAAGCAAATTTTTTACTTTACTTTTCTGAAGATATTCAAAATACAAATATCAAAAGGCTCAAATACATTATTTATTATAAACATGTTGTGTATATATCTCCAGCGTATTGGATATATATAACCAATGTGCAGGAGATATATAACCAATATGTAGCGCATATATACCATGCGTGTAACATATACATAGCCTGCATGTAGCACATATATACACAACAAACAACTACTACTTATGCAAACATGAAAGATTTAGTACAATTTCTCTTCAATAATGACCCGATTACAAAATATATCATTACCTTTGCCGCAAGAAATAGTTATACAGCGAAACAAACAGGCTTATACTTCTAATTCAAAAACAAACACTTAGACAAAACTAATTTTAAACATATAATAATGAAAAAAATTCTACTTCTATTGGCTATATTGCCAATATTGACAACAGCGTGTTCAAAAGATGATAAATCTACCGAACAAACCTTCTTTGTTAATGTGTACACCAAATGGGAAAATGATGAGGAAGAAATATCAAAACAGGCTTTTGTCTATATCTTCGCAAATGAAAACAAAAGTATTGATAATGCCAAAAGTGCTGAATCTGTAGCAGATGATGGAGTAATCACTTACACAGATGGCAGCAAATCTTCCAAACCTAAATATGCTACTAAATATCAATCCGGTGTGTTTAATATAGAAAACATGCCCAACGGAGAATATATATTATGGGTTACAGATATGAACGAGTACGGTGGTGCATGCTATTCATCATATAAGAAGATATCTGTAAATGAAAGTTATAGAGGTACAAGTGAGAAGAAAGTATTCCTAAGAACTGCACAAGACAGAGGGTTGTACCTCTATCAAAACTGGTAACAAAATGACGATATAATTTTTAAGACATATATTTATGAAGAATTTTTTATTTTTAATTGCAGTTACATTAGTAATAGCTGGATGTAGCAATGACAAACAAGAAGAGATTATTGAACAGACTACCCCACAAGAGATTATAGTAACTTTTGATTATTATTTTTGGGAAAGTGGAAGTATGACAAAAAGTACAGGAAATGAATTATATACTACTTTTTATAATAAATATATAAAAAACAAGACACTTACTCCAAGAAGCTATGCATTGACATTGAAAAATCTGAAAACAGGAGAATCATCTTATATAAGAGGTTATTGGAATAAAAAAGAAGGTGTTAAATTAATGGAAGGCACATACGAAGTTACAGGAACCTCTTCACCTATATATAATAGTTATCTTTATCAGAAGTTAGACACAGTTTATCTAGCGTTTAAAGAAAATATAGCCATAAACAGTAATACCACATCTGTTAATCTTTCCGCAAAATACAATTCTTTCATGTTGATGTTTGATACAGATAATACAAAATCAATCGAATATGGTTATGGAGAAAACAGTAGCAATAATATTGCGTTATCCAAAGTAGACAATATTTATTATATGTTCCTCGACAAACTCTCAATAGCTGGTAACGACAGACTTCGTATAAAGAGAACTAGCGGTTCTGAATCCAACATTGGTATAAGCAAAACTCCTTTTGAAAATGGAAAATACTATTATTTCAACGATATAACTAATTCTTTTGATGTCCCCCCAATGGAACAAGGAAATTAATACAATCTGCATCTCAAGTATTAATATTCACCGTGTAGAATGTTGATACTTGAGATGTTGACTATTAATATCCAAGAAGTCAGGTATTAACTATCAAAATTAAGAATCTTTTAATAATGACAATCTCTTTCTAAATTAAAGAAATCATTAAATCTAACACATTCAACTTTATAGGTATTTTTTCGAATAATGATTCTCGCTGCATAAACAAGCTCCTTAGGAATTAAAGAAGAATTATCTTTTTCCTCTTCTTTTATCTTCAGAATGTTCCATTGGGATACTAGCCCCATCATATATTTTGTAAATAACAGATTGCTTACATATCCAGGTTTATCCTCCGTATTTGTATATGAGATTGTATCTACTTTATTCCAATAAGTCAAATACAAATCTCCTTGAAAGCCCAACATTTCTAAAGCAAATACAGTATCATTAGCTGCCGAATATCTTAGCCTTTCTAATATATTCGACTTTTCCCTATATGCTTGTAGCCCTTTTAGCAGCATAGTATCACCAAACGCTTGAATTTGATTCATGTAGATGTTATTAGCAACCTTCACGAAATTGAGTTGCTGTTTACATCCTCCTAAAACAGCTATAAACATGAATAAATATATTCCTTTCTTCATGACTACTGCATTTTTTTACTTTGCCTATTCCGCTTGCATTATGAATTCAATTAAACCATATCTTTAACTTCATGGATATCATAAAAAACGTGATAAACATATCTCTATTATTATTTAATAAACAAACAGAGACTAAAAAGATTTTGTAAATATATTGATTATTAGAAACAAAATCTATAAAATTTCAAAGAAAAAATACAGAATAATTTTGTTGTTCATTATCCCCTTCGAAATATCGAACCCAATAATATGCGTAAGAATTAATTTGTGCATACTGGATTATAATACAAATAAGAATAGTCTACTTCACAAAAATAGTCTACCTTTGTATCGTCTTAATCGACTAGGTGTTTTTACCAATTCATAAGGAAGATATAATTAGTTCTACTTCATATATTAATAATTCCCCCTTATCTTTTAGCAAATTCATCCGCATGAATTAATCTGTTGCACTTGAGCAACTATTCAGTTATACTTGTGCAACCACCCAGCTACACAAGTCCATTTCTGAAGTTACTCAACTGCAATACATAATAGTCATCTAAAAGAAATTATAATTATGAGCATACTTTATAAAACCACTCGTTTTGCAGATACTTTTACCGGCGACAAAGAAACGAATGTACGGGTACAACTATTATCATGGGACACTTTGGATACCAAAGCTTTTGTTGAATACTTAGCTGACAAAAACAATATCACCAAAGGCGACGCATACAGGAATCTAAGTATGATACTAGAGGGAATAGAGGCTATTCTGAAAGATGGAAATATTCTCAATCTGGATGATTTCGGCAGTTTTTCTCTGAATGGCAGTTTCTGCGAAGACAAAGAACCAGGTGAAAACCACCGGGCAGAATCCATAGAAGTGAAGAATGTTGTATTCAAAGCTGAAAAACGTTTGAAAAAGGCGATAACAGCAGCCGGATTTGAGAAATATAATCCGGAAAGACACAACAAACGAAAATACTAAAACAACATGGAATACGATAGAATTTATTCCATCCGAAAAGGTGAATACTTTGCGGATGCATTGAAACGTGCCGGCAAAGACTTTATCCCGACCAATTGTATCATTAATAAACTCCTTCCCGGATTGGGAGCTACACACTGCGAATTGACGGCACTCCGAAAGTCTATTATTATCGAGCCCAACGTGCCTGTTATTGAGTCTAAAGCAAAGGTACACAAAAACTCATTGGCTATCTATAAAGGAGTCAGCGTCCGGCAAATCACAGACTTTCTGGAGAAGAACCAAGACAAACATTACAAACTGTTGACTACTCCCGAAGGCTTCACCAAAATCAAGGAAGCCATGCTGGCTGTAGATATAGATATGTATACAGAGTGTTTCATCTTGTTTGATGAATGTGAAAAGCTAGTGCAGGACGTGCATTATCGTGATTCTATCCGCGAACCGATGAATGATTTTTTCCATTTTCAGCATAAGGCATTGATTTCGGCTACTCCCATCGTACCCGAAAAAGACAATCGCTTCGACAGTTTCATGCGGGTATTGATTCAGCCGGATTACGAATATCGGCAAAAACTGAAACTAATCACCACCAACAATGTTCTGGAAACTTTGCAGGAGGTGATTGAAGCAAAGCGCGGCACGGTCTGCATTTTCTGCAACAGTATCGATTCGATAGATAGTTTCTACCGATTGATTCCCGAATTGAATAATGCCTGCACTTTTTGTAGTGAAGATGGACAATACAAACTATGGAAAGGCAACCGACGCAAAAAATCAATGATGATTACTGAACTGGAACGTTACAACTTCTTCACTTCACGTTTCTACTCCGCGGTGGATATCTTATGTAAAAACCCGCCACATGTGATTCTCATCAGTGATTTGCATGGCGCAACCCAATCGGTTATCGATCCTACTACCGAAGCCATTCAAATCATCGGACGATTCCGAGGGGGAGTAAATACCGTGACACATATTGCTTCCATCCGGCCGGATCTGGAATGTATGTCAGCCAATGAGATTGATAGTTGGATACAAGGCGCTTCCCATATCTTCAACGGATGGAAAACTCAACTGGCACAAACCTCCAATATTGGTGAACGTACTTTGTTGCAGGAAGCTATCGGAGAAAATTCATATCTCCCCTATCTGGATGCGAATGGAAAACCTGATCCGTTTCTAATAGCACATTTATATGAGAAAGAGCAAGTGAAGCGACTATACACGTCCACTGATCTGCTTTGCAGTGCCTATCAACAGACCGATTATTTTATATTCTCTCATGAGGAACGTCTCATGCCGGTTTCGGATAATGAACGTATGGCAATCCAGCATCGCTTGGCAAAAAAGAAACGAGCAGAGTTGATCGTCCGTAAGCTGGAAGAAATGGAGAAGATGAGCCGCACTACTGACAAGAAAGTGCAAAAACGCTACCAACGTATGCTGGGAAATCTGCTTACTACGACCAATGACAGGTACATATACGATTGTTTCTGCCGATTTGGAGGAGATTTCATTCGTGAATCAGATTACAACGAGAATAAATTGCGGGCTGCATTGAATGTAAGCAGTGAACATACGATTAAACAATCCGTGCAGATGCGTAGCTCTATCCAACGTACTTTTCCCATAGGTTCGGAACTTTCCGTTCAGGAAGTGAAAAGTATGCTGAAACAAGTATATAAAAAGATGGGACTGAATACGGGACGAGGGATCACAACCAAAGAACTGGAACAATATGCAGAAATAGAAAAAGGATGGAAACACGACAATAGAACAATCAAAATACTGAAGTTCAAATAATTGGCAATAAAATGCAGTTTTCCTTCCGAAAAATGCAGAAACACCGTATATGTTTCCTGTAAACTTCTCTTATTTTCGGCTATTTTCAGAGATAAGTCATTGATTATATGATCTGCCACATTTTTGTTTCTTCCCGTATAATACTTAAAAGAAAGACGAAAATGTGGCAGAGAGTTTCTTTAAACGTCTGCGGGCAAACAACGCTAAAACAAGTACGAGGCATACGCCCAATCCCCATATCCACAACAAGAAATCTCCTCCTTCGGTTTTTCCATAAGAATGCAGACCGCTCAAATAGTAGTTCACCCCAAACCAAGTCATTATAACCGAAAGGACGGCAACGACGGAAAGCAGATTAAAACACCAGGTGGTCTTTCCTTTCAGGAGGGGAATAAAGCGGATATGAAGCACCAATGCATAGACAACGATTGAAATCAATGCCCAGGTTTCCTTGGGATCCCATCCCCAATATCTACCCCAGGAGACATTGGCCCAGATAGCTCCAAGAAATGTTCCGGCAGTCATAAAGAACAGACCGAGAATCATTGCCATTTCATTCAGCAGTGTCAGTTCACGGATACGGAACAAGAGTTTCACCCGGTTGGTGGCGGAAAGCAAACTCATCAATACAAGATTAAACAACCCTGTCAGCGCACAAAGAGCAAAAAAGACGTAACCGATCATAATGATAGCGACATGAGACATCAGCCAATAAGATTGAAGTACCGGGACTAAAGGAGTAATTTCCGGATTCAGGTGATTAAGTCCTGCTACAAAAAGCATGATTCCGCCCAATAGTCCTGCCAATGCGGGAAGAATACGGAATCGGCGGGCAAACAGGAGTCCGCTACCTACCAGCATCCAGGAAGTACATATCATCGACTCGTAAGCATTTGCCCAAGGGGCATGTCCGCAAATATACCAACGTAACAAGACACCTCCCGTATGTGTGAGAAAAGCGATTGCCAGAAGAGCAATCAGAATACTGCTAATTTTTCTTCCCCATTTAAAGTCCGCAATAATCTCTCCGCAGGCAATGAAAAGTAGGATACCACCCAAAATCAAGTAAGCCAGACGACACCAGAAAAATAAATCCAGTTGATTATAGAGAAGTTCGGCTTTCACTTTCCGGTTGTCAATAGCGGGGACTTTAGCTTTTGCTTGTTGATAGACATTCATCATTTCAACTACCTTGTCTGCTTCCTTCCAATTGTTGGAACGAACTCCATTTCCTAGCTCATAGATATACCAGTCCATAATTTTAGTTACAAATAGAGAATCTTTCCCATGAAAAGCGCTCAAGTCATCACCCGGTGAATACCATTTTCCCTGCAAATCATTTCCATCCGGAAAAAGCGGTAGCAATTGGTGTTGCATGATGCGATATACGATGTTTACTGATTCATCCAGTTTTAATAAATCCGAGTCCAAACGTTTTCGCTCCGCAGCCGGTTTAGCGTAAATTGTGTTCAGTTCATTCGTCAGGATATAGTTACCGTCTGCATCAAACACATCTTGCCAGGCAATGTATTTGCCATCTCTGCCGAAGCGTTGAAGAAGTTCTTTATTATCAACTTTGATAAAAGGAAAAGCTCCCCATTCATCGGGAAAAGAAAGTAGATTCAAAAAGAATTGATCTGAATGGATGCCATTCAGTTTATCGGCTCCATACAATTTGCGTAAAATGGCAGATGTATAACTGTTGACGGGTTCGAGGCGTCCGTTAGGGTTAAGCACTACCAGACTGCCAAACTTTTCGGCATGTAAGGAAGAAACACAAGGTAATTGCGAAACGACGAGAGATTGTTGTGAAGAGACAGCCGGTTGTTGTGCACGCAATGCCTGCATATTGGAGATGCCGGATAAAGCCAGAAAGAGCAATAAGCAGAAAGGGGTATTCTTTTTCATTTCTCCCAATTCTCTGCGCAATCGCCCGAAACGGGATTTCTTACTGAACAATGTCAAGACAAAACCTACCAGTAAAAGGAAATATCCCGTATATGTAAGCTGCATACCGGGACGGTCATAGCTCACTGATAACACGGTACCTTGTTCGTCAGAATCGAATGAAGACTGGAACAGACGGTAACCATCCACATCAATCACTTTATTCATTCGTATGGTTGCCTGTAAAGGAGATTCATTTTCTCTCTTAATCACCAGGTCACTTTCATAAGACATCGGACTATGAGAACCCGGATAGCGCTGCAACCGGAAATCTTCCAGAGTTACAGAGAAAGGCAGGGAAGCATTTTCCATCCCTGTTCCTTCCTCTTTCATCATGCTATTTGCCGTTTCCCCTTCACGGATATGCATGATACCCGTCACTCCTACATAGTGAGTAACAGCAGCCCCCAACCAGATAAAAAGAAAAGCTCCATGAAAAATCAGACTGCCTTTACTAATTCTCTTAAAATAGCTTCCCTGAAGGAACATAGCCAATAAATTAACTGCCTGCAACAACTGCAACAGTATAAACCAGGGGGCATAATAAAAAGATTCACGGGCAACGGCAGGACCATAAGAGTTTTCCACTAAAGTGGCTACCGCCAATATCAGGGCATAAAGTCCCGCTAATATGTACATCAATACCGGTGAAGCGATCAGTCGAATCAATTTCATCTGTTTTTCTTTTATAATAAACAATGCTTTTATAAATGAGGCTTTTATAGATAAGCAATTCCTTCAATTTCTACCAGCAATTCCTCTCTGCATACATCCGCATAAAGATATACGATAGGAATGTCCGGACAGAGTTTATCCAAGTCTGCTTTCACAGCTGACGCATCCTCTTCATTTTTGAGATATACACGAAGAAGTCCCAACTTACCGGAATGTTCCGGTAGTTTCTCCCTACCCTCTTCCAAGCCAATCAAATGCTGGATATTTTCAAGAGTGATTTCCGTTTGAGAGAGAACATCTCCGGTCGTTACACTTTCCTCGCCACGGATAGCAGCTGTGCCGGAAATATAAATCACCTCCTGCCGACGGTCGGACAGTGACTTTCCTCTTTCAAATTTAGGTGTTCCTTTCTTCCTATCTGCCCGATGACTAATCAACACCTCATCCGAATAGACATGAGCAGCCCGTTGCCAGTCATTATCTAAAGGAGCAATATCCACTTCTCCACTGACAGCATTGAAATCAATCAGAACGCCGCCATGCTGTGTGCCAATCCCTGTTGCCGCCGGATAACCTGATTCCCACTCCGAAGAAGCATAGAACAGGGTACGCACATCATTGAAATCCTGATAACACTGATTGCCATGTGCAATATCCGTGATATTTTCCAGATAATTCCACTGACGGACAATGTCGCCGAAATTCATCTGTTCCGTCTTTAAGATCTCTTCTGCCTTTCTGAAAGCCTGTTCCGATTGTTCGCGAACAGGAAGATTCAAATCAGCTGCGTAAAGTCCCCCTACTATTATTTCCCGATAGTGAGGAGTCATGATCCGCAGGTAGCGGACAGAGGAAGAAGTGATTTGTTCCTCTATGGTGACTGCCTCATCCGTAATTTCCACCAACGAATGTACCTCCAATACCAAGTCTGCTACCAAAGGCTTTTGAGCCACCAGCGAAACAACCGGACGGGGAGAAACGAAATGCCGCTCCACCCATTGCTCCAGAAAGGAACGCTGAAACTTGTATTCCTGGTTATCCGTACAGCGTGTAAAGAGTACAAGACGGAGCACCCTCTCTTCGCGGACAGCGGATGAAAGTAATTCCTCCGCCATCTGTTCCCAACTGTTTCCTGTCGTTTTATACAAATTACATGTGATTCGATGATACTTCATACTGCAAATTTCAATGTTTTTTCTGATGATATATACTTTTTAATGATAGGAAGCAACACCTACCGGAACGTCCATGCTATAGACAGATGACATCGTCTTCAATCCCGGAGTATTCTCCAAAGAATAAAGCACTTTCTTTTGACGGTCTACCAACAACATGTGTACCTTTTCTTTTGGATTCACATGTCCCGTCCAGTTCGTTATCAGGATGCGTCCGTCAGAAAAATACTGAAAACCTCCCAGAAACTTCAACGGTTTTCCAGGGATATCCGCATTCGATAATTCCCAAACAGTCTTTCCGTCTGCCGTTACTTCGATAATTCTCGGATTCTGGTCTTTATCTGCTACGGCAATCAACGTATGTCCATTGGGCAGACGAGTCAGAGAATGCGGTCCGCCGGGAACATCCAGTTTCCACACCTCTTTGCCGTTCGTGTCATATTCCGTCACACATTGCGGTCCGTAATGTGCTACCAGAAAATGCCCGTTATCCAAGCGACGCGCATTACGCATAAATGCAAAACCTTTCTCTTTCACTCCCTCCGGCAGGATGCAGACTTCTTTCACAATCTTACCTTTAGGAGAGATTTCCAGCATACGCCCCGTGGTACATTCGCCCACAAACGTATTGCCGTTCTTCAACCGCTGACAGGCAAAGACCGGACTTTTAGACTCGTAATGGAAGATTGTATCATTCTGACGGGTCATTTCGAGTACCCCATGCCCAGTGGTGAAAAGGATATTGCCATTAGGCAATACCCATAAATCATTAGAATCGGGAGCTTTGTGCTGCCATACAATCTGATTGTTTTCCATCACAAAGACGATTCCCTGTGAATAATCTGTTCCTGCAAACGTCCGGGTTTGTGCCAACAGGGATGCAGAGAACAGAAATATCAAAATCGCACTATATATTCTTGTCATAACCAATCATTCAAAATTACAAAGACAATACATATTCCTCCAACTCTTCCAGTTCTTTATCAGAAACAGGCTTATGAGGTCCGTGTACCTTTAACATATCTTTCATCGAATAGCTACGACCGTCATACAAATAAGGAGCCGTACGCCAACATTCGTTCAGAGCAGGAACGTCCATAGCCAGCCCTTTATCAGGTCCGGTAGTCCAATCCACTTTATATTGCTTCTGATCCGTATAGTATTCTCCGGAATGGCAACTCGCGCAGTTTTCTTCAAATATCTTCTTTCCTCTTTTCGCTTTCGCAGAAAGTTTACCATTCTCAAGATAAGGGCTTGGCAGAGGCTTCAGAGATTTCAGATATTCGTCGATAGATTCGTAGATCTCATCATTTCCCTCCATAAACAGGATATATTTCACTCCCGAACGAACGGCTACTTCGGCATTTTTACGAATACCGGTCGCCATACAAGGCGGAGTTTGATGGGAAAGCAAGAGTGTTTTCGTGTTTTTCGGATTACCCATGCCATCATTCAGCAAGTCCCAGTTAAGCCCGTCCATGCGTGCATCATTCGGATGACAGGTTGCACAACTTTGCCAGTTCTGGAAACAAATGGTTGCATCATGGAAGTACATATCTCCCTTACCAACTTTAGTGAAAGCCAATGGAGCACCCAGAATCTGCTTCTGCACATTCTTACCGTTCAAATCCATAGACACCAATTCCGACGTATAATAGTTGGCAGTATAAATTTTACCTCCCGTAGCTACGACCGAACGCGGACCTTTTCCCTGTGTAGGAATGAAGTCACGGATGCCATACAAGAATCCCGCATCATTAGGTATATTCCCCCACGCTTTCATGGAAGGAGTAACCATTTCTCCTTGTTTCGCTTTGCCAAGACGTTCATGCAAAGCTATACGATCGATGCGCACCAATTCCTGACTACCGGCAGCAGCTACTATGATCTGCTTATCATCCGGGGTAACAATTACCGACCACGGATTAGCTGCTCCTTTCTGTGGAGTGTCCAAGATGATGGAAGTGAGCCACTTTCTAGCTTTCAAATCAATGATGGATAATGTATTTGTAGCCATCCATCCTCTATCCAGCTGATTGGTAGGCAACTGATAGCGGGAGATTAAATGAGTGACATATGCGAAAGTATGATTCTTATCCACCGCTACCGACTTCACATCCGTAGAACCGTTCGGCAACATAACACGTCCCGAAACCTTTTTCGAAAGTACATCTACCATATCGAGCTGTACTGCAATCGGATAAGCCGTAGAAGGCATTTCCGGCAGATTATTGGCTATCAGCAGACAGGAATCACCAGCAAAGGCAGCCATCGACACTGGTTCGCGACCGACAGCTATTTTAGTTTTCACCTTACGGGTGGCCGGATCAATCTCCCAAAGTTCGTTGTTGAACCGCTGCGTAACCCAAAGAGATTTAGACAACGGATTATACAGAATATCCGAAGGAGTAGCTCCGCTTTTTGTTTTGGATTGTACGGAAAGTTTCTTTCCATCCAGTTCGTACATGGTACCGTAGTTTCCGTCACATACCACCCAGAGTTTACCATTCGCATCCTGCGTCATGGCATTGACAGGGGACGAGAAAGAGACTTTCTTTTCCATTTTCTGTCCGTCGGACGACATCTTGATAAGTTCACAGCCTGCCCTGTTTGTTACAAACAAGGATTTCCCGTTGTCTGCCAGAAACAAACGGTCCGGTGAAACCGTCGTTTCCGCTTCTTGCCAAGACGCACAAAGAAATATAGCAGCCATACCAACAGGTATCAATATCTTCTTTTTCATTTTTTCTCTTGTTTAGTTTGAAGGGATTGAATGTATTGACGAATATTCTCCTGATCTTCCGCACGGGCTGCTTCCCGCTTCTTATCATAATAGTTGTAGAAGTCGAGATCCTTTTGCGACCAGTTGTTCGCTTCACGGTAGTCTCCGATTTGAGGCACAAGCAAATCAATCCAGAGAGCTACTTTTCGTATTTCCTGCGGAGTCAGTTTTGTACCTCCATGTCCGCTTTCCAAACGTTTAATCAGATTGCTCGTGTTGGAGCCTGCAAAATAAGGCGGTAGCAACGTAGGTTCGGACAAAGCACTGATCCAGTTTACTTCCGGATGATGTGCGTTACCTCTCCATGATCCCTCTTCTTTTTTCTGGGTGGCATGAATCAGGTTCAGATACGAATCCGTATATTTTCTTTTGCTTCGTTTATCCATTACTTTCAATTCGCCTTTCAGGCTCATTGGTTGCTTCACTCCATCGTGACAAGAGATACAATGCTTGTCCCAGATAGGTTGGATTTCTTTCAGGTAACTGAAATTACGTTCGCCCATCTCATCTTCCGGAGCCAATGCCTTGACACCTTTATTCATTGCCATGGATACCGGATGCCCTGCTACGGGAACCGTGTTCTTATGTTCGTGGCATCCTACACAACTCTGCACTTCATTCGGCTGTAAAGTAGACCAGCTACGCATAGTTTGCACCACACGCCCGTTTTCGTCCAATGCCTGAAAATAAAGCGGTCTGCGTGCAGGAACTTTAAAGAATGCGGAACCGTCAGGATATACTTCCGTCACTCCCAACACTCTCTTCACATCCCAGGCAGCATTGCCCACTCCTACCGGAGAACTCATGATAGCTCCTCCACCTTTATCATTACCGTTCACTTCACCTACACCTGCTGCACGGAACTGGATTTCCACCACACGCAACTGTTTGATAGTTCCCGGTTTCACACCCTTCAATCCATTGCCCTCGTAGATATTCTGCATATAATATACGCCTTCATTCTTTGTATAATCTACCGAAGATGAACGGCGGAACGGACGTTTACGGGGAGCGACCAACACAGGCTGGTTGCAGGATATGCGTGCATCGGATACGAGTAATTCACGTTCTCCGTCCGCATTCATCCAATAAACGCCAAATTCCATCGGATGTCCGACGTAATAACCCAACGGAGTATACGATATTAAAAATTCCATCTCGCTCAATGGAAAAGGATGCTGGAACTGATCGGTAAACTTTCCATAACCGTCAATACGTTCCGGTTCCGGTTTGTGAACCGGAGCTACGAACATAACACCTTCATTCTCATCACGCCCGGCTTCGGGATCTATAATACCCAGTTTGCCATGTTGAGGAGTATGGTGACCCATAAAAACTGCCATCAACTTACGAGTGCCGGGAATCTGGCGAATCTGTGCCACCGTTGTCGGGAACCAGCTGTTCATTCCGTAATATTCAGCCTGTCCTGTTCCATCGGGATTCATCTGGAACAAAGGCTGTGCCCATACCTGGCCACGGTCATTGTAATCCCAACGAGTATAGACCACCCGACCGTCATCCAACAAAGTCGGTGTTACCGTATGTACCTGGTCGAAACCAACCTGACGCATATAACGCCCCTCCCTGTCGCAGAGATACATATTGCTGACTTCCGTAAACCAGCAGTCTACCGTACTTCCGCAACGGGTAGAGTTGAACAGGATATTGTCATCGGGCAAGTAAATACCTTCAATGTCGGCATGTCCTTTTCCGAAAGTCAACTGCTTGATTTCCCGTGTCTTTAAATCCATTTCATACAGATGGAAGTCGTCTTCCTTGGGGGATTTCTTCCAGGAAAAAAGCAGATGCTGACCATCAAAATGAAGATTCGGATCACGCACTACTCCTTCTTCATCTGTCAGCATGGTTTCTACTTCCGCCCAAATTCCATTCATCTTCAATTTCGCCAACGCACCGCCCGCAATGTAGTTGCATTCAGCACGGGCATCCGACACTCCTTCGGTATAAGCAAAGAAAGAGGGACGCAACGTTCTGTATTTTGTGAAAACAATCTCCGGTTTATCTGCTGTGAAGGCTTCCAAACGCTTGATACGTCTTTGTTCACACGCTTTCAGATAAGACAGGAAAGCCGATTCGATGCTTTCCGGAGTATTAGTCACGGGAGCTTTGATGTTCAGTTTCTGTAAACGCACGGAAAGTTCCTGATTAAAACTCTTATTAAACCAGTCTACATCACCCATTGTTCCATCCTGTAGCCACCAATCGTAATAGACCGGATAGGCACGCGTCAATCTCCGGTGCACGGCTTTTATCTTGTTTTCTGTTTCTTCCTGATTACCTTTCTGTTTTATCGCCTGAATTTCCGCGTACTTCTTCTGAATCTCGACGATAAAACCTTTCGCGTCGGTAGGCTGAAGGGAAGTGTCTTTCGTCTGCCATGCTACAATGGAGAGAAACACACAGCATGCCATCCCACACTTCAACAGCTTCATTAATTTCGATCTTATCATTTTATCTTCTTATTTACCTTAAATTTACCTTCCTGAAAAAAGAACGATTACAAACCTTTCTTCAGCTCCTTATAGGATTCCACAATCTGAATACCGCTTGATGTACCAATACGGGTAGCGCCCGCCTGAATCAATGCCAACGCAGAATCCAGATCACGAATGCCACCTGCTGCTTTCACTCCGATAGTAGGTCCTACCACACGACGCATCAATGCTACATCATGCACTGTTGCTCCTGCTGTTCCGAATCCGGTAGAGGTTTTCACAAAATCCACTCCGGCTTCTTTAGCTATACGACATACGGTTTCTTTCTCTTCATCCGTCAGATAGCAAGTTTCAAGAATGACCTTACAGATCACACCGGCAGGTTTGCAGATAGAAACCATGTCTTCAATCTCTTTCTTTACGATTTCAGTCTGTCCTTTCTGTAAAGCACGAACATTGATGACTGTATCTATTTCAGTAGCACCTTTGGCAATGGCATCACGGGTTTCAAATGCTTTGCACTCTACTGTGTTCTGTCCCAACGGAAAACCGATAGCGGCTCCTACACGTACTCCCGACCCTTCAAGCAACTTCACACAAGTTTCTACTTCCGCAGGATTGATGGCTACCATCGCAAACTGATACTGACGGGCTTCCGCACAAAGTTTCTCAATAGGCGATGCATCACCGAAAGGTTTCAGGAATGTATGGTCGATCATACCTGCCAACTGTTCTACTGATAATTCTGCAATCACTTCGTTTATATTCTTCTTTTCCATTATTTTGAGTCGTTTAATAAGTTATTATAAATATGCTGTTTCTTAAAAAGTCAATACGCATTTCAATACTTCACCCCGTTTCACGGCAGCAAAGGCTTCTTCTATTTCTTCTATCGCAAAGCGATGCGTGATAAAGTCGGATGCAGAAAGTCTGCCCTCTTCAATCCATTGTGCCAATGTGGTCATTGCCGCCTTTTCTTCTGAACGGGTAGGCCATTGATGCATGTGCAGGTCGAAGTTATAAGGAGCTTTCGATAAGTCGAAAGTTGGATTCTTAGTCATGACGCCATAGACACAAACATCTCCACCCATCTTCACTAATGGTAATACGGAATTTACGACTACATCCAGTCCTACCGCATCAATGACAGCATCATAAGAGCGATTAGCCGCGGCTATAAATTCCGGAGTACTAATTTCGGCGGGTGTATATCCATTGTCTGCTCCCATCCGACGGGCTACTTCCAGTTTAGCGGGAAGCATATCGACAATATCAATCTGTCCCAGACCGAACAATTTACCCAACTTCACAAAGCTCAATCCTACAGGACCGGAGCCTACTACGATCACCTTTTTCCCCGGAGTCAGATTGAAATCCTTGAAAGCTCCCAACACTTCGCGCCAGGTACAAGAGATAACTGCTTCTTCCGGTTGCACATGTGAAGGGACTGTGTTCTGAATCTCAAAACTGTCCCAGCATCCCTGTTCGGGTGTAGCCAGTCCCTCTTCTTTCAGTACTTCAAAGTCATTCACTACTACATATTCGCTGAAACCACCCCAGCCGCTGTCGACACCTTGCGCACCAAAATCGGAAATAAGACCACCAATAGCACGGTCGCCTACCTTAAAATTACGTACTTTTTCACCGACAGCTACTACAATTCCGGCATTCTCATGTCCCAAAGCCAATGGATAAGTATCTACTCCGGGGAATTTTCCGGCTATCAGTTTACTGTCAGTCGCATTACACAAAGCAACCATTTCCGTTTTCACCAATGCCTGATAAGCATTGATAACAGGAGTTTCCACCTGTCGTATTTCAATTTTGCCGGGAGCCGGCACTATTACTGTTTTCATTTGATTATTAGGTTTTATATAGAATCTAGTTCAGTTTTTGCAATTTCAGTATACATATCGCACAAAGCGTGATAAGCTTTATCAAAAACAGGCATCCAAGCCTCATACTTCTTCACGTTTTCCTGAATCGGCTGCACAGTCTGTTCGATACGGACAAAGCGGTCTATCACAGAGAAGTCTTTAAAGACTCCCGCACCGATACCTGCCAGAATAGCCGCTCCCATCGAAGTTGCCTCTTCCAGATAATTAGGTACACGGATTTCTGCCTGATAGATGTCTGCCATCATCTGGCGCCATACAGGATTCTGCGCACATCCTCCAATCACCGTCACCTGGTCGATGGGAACGTGTTTGCGGAAGATATTGACGATAAATCCCAGATTGAGGGTAATTCCCTCCATCACAGCACGTAGCATATCACCATGTGTATGCCCCAGCGTCAGACCGATAAATGCTCCTTTGGCGTCTACATTCCAACGGGGAGTACGTTCACCAAGCATATAAGGTAGGAATAGGAGTTTATTGGCTCCTATCGAAGAGGAAAGAATCTGTTCGTCAATCAGTTCGAACACGCTACGTCCGAGTTGAGTAGCCAATGCCTGCTCGTGCTGGCAGAGTTGGTTAATCATCCAGTTGTAGGAAGAGCCTGCCGCCTGCATCGTTCCCGACGGATGCAGCATGCCCGGCACTACGTGCGCCCAGTTCATGGTGCGGCGTTGTTCGTCTACAATCGGCTTTTCTACTGTCAGAGCTACCCAGGAAGAAGAACCCAGATAGTTGTATGCGCTACCCGGAGCCACACAGCCGACGCCTACTCCGGCACAACTACCATCGCCTCCACCACAGATTACAGGTGTTCCGGCAAGCAGTCCTGTTTCACGGGCAGCTTCGTTGGTCACTTCACCGATCACGTCGATAGATGAACGGACTTCCGGGAATAGGGAAAGATCGAGTCCGGCAGCTTCTATGATTTCTTCACTCCATTGCCAACGGTTCAGGTCGTATGCATTGGTACCCGAAGCATCCGAGGGATCAGTGGCTAGAGTACCGCAGAGACGGAAATTGATATAATCCTTGGCATTCAACATCTTGGCTGTCTGTGCAAAGATTTCCGGTTCGTGTTTCTTTACCCACATCAATTTCTCAATGGAATAGGAAGCGCTGATTCGGTGTCCCGTGATTTCATAGAAATGAAGCAGGTCTATCTTTTCGGAAAGAATAGTCTCTTCTTCCTGCGAACGCTGGTCGCAATAAAGCATGTGAGGACGAAGCGGATGACCGTTTTTATCCACACAAAGACAACCCATCATTTGTCCGCTAAGTGCCACACCGGCAATATCATTGGGAGATACCAGTTTGAGAAGTGCCTGCGTGGTATCTACAATCGCTTTCCACCAATGGAGCGGATTCTGTTCCGCCCGATTGCCGGAAGCGTAATCTGTAGGGTATGCGGCTGTACGTGAAGCAATCAGTAATCCCGATTCATCGAATAAGGTTGCTTTGTTGCCGCTGGTACCCAAGTCATGTGCTAATATATACATAATCTCTTTTTCTTTTTCAATTAATAGGATCAGAGTGCCGCATTCGTGTATCCGGTAAGTCCGACGAAAATACCACCTACGATACCTCCGAGGATAATCACCAGCCAACGAGGGAAGGCTTCTTTCAGCAGTCCGCTGCGTGTCCCTTTCGGTGCGCAAAGTACGTCGGCCAGAATGAAGCCCATCGCAATCGCCCATCCCATATCTACCCAGGGAGCACTACCCCGATTTCCCTGATGAATCAGGCAGAATTGCATTGGCAGACCGTCGGCGTCATTCAACAGTCCGGTAGAGAAACCAAAGCCGGGCAGTTTGTGATTGACCACCCAAAAAGTACCGATAATAAGAGCAGCTGCCATAAATCCACCTATCGGACCAAAGTCCTTTACTAATTTAGGCCAACTCATCAACACGGTAAAGGTGACGGCAAAAGCTCCGAAAATAGATGTGATGATTCCGGCATGATACATGCCAAAGAATTCATTATAGGTCTGTAACCATTCGCTCATTGTTCTTTCCTCCTTAATTTATCTTCCGGGCACAATCGCACGAACGGATTTTCCATACTAATATTCCTGCCAAGGCACCTCCTATCAGACAACAGATTAAGGTAGGTACTGCATAAAAGAAGTTAGTGATATCGCCTTGAAAGCGGACAATTCCCCAAGCAATTCCGGCAGAGCCGATACACCAGCCCTGATCCAGCCATATTTTTCCCGGAGGATTCAGAATAGCTCCATGATAATGGTTCATATACCACATAATGCCGATAATCAGTGTGGCCGCCAACCAACCTCCCATCAGACCGTATGTCTTCCAAAGTTCCGGCCAAATGCCAAAAGCAAATCCGCCACAGATGGCAGAGCCGGCAAAGGTCGATAGATATTGTTTCATATAATTGATAATGTGTTTTTAGGTTTATAATAGTAGTTCGGGGGTGTTTATTTATTCCAAAGACAACTTAGCCAATGTGAAAGGCTTGTCATGTTTCGTGTTTACCTTATCCGGTCCGGTCACCAAATCGAAGCAGGACACAATCACTTGTCCGTTCCATACGATAGGTTCGCCCGGCTGATCCAGACCTCCGTCGCTTCCGTCGCAGTCAGGGCTTTGAGCAATACGCTGAATTTTTCCGTCTTTATCAATGCGTGCAACTGCATTCGCCGAGAAATCCGCTACCCAGATATTACCTTTATCGTCTATACACATTCCGTCCGTGGTACGCAACTGGGTGGTATCTTTTGCCCATACGTCATTAGTAAGTACATTCCCTTCCACATCCATCTTTATGCGGTGAACAGCGCCGTCACCGAAATTTCCTACAAAGAGGTCGCCCGCTTCGTTGAAAACAATTCCATCCAGTCCGTATTGCACTTCTGGGTTCTTTGTGATAACGGTAGTAATAAGGTTTTTATCTTCTAATGTATTAGTCACTGCCACATCACGGTCATTCATATCAAAGCAATATACCCCGCTGACCAACAATCCCGAAGGATCTTTTATCTGCGATAATGAACTCTGGGTGACGTACAGTTTCCCGTTGCGGATACGCAGACCGTTAGGATGCTCCATACCGGATGCCACGGTGATTGTTTCTTTTAATTGGTCGTTTTCAAACTTCAGACGAAGAACACGTCCTTTATTCTGTGCTTTCTCTGCTCCACTCCAACCTTGATTGTCGCAAATAAACAGATCACCCTCTTCATTAAAGGCAATCCCCATCGGAGAAGCCCAGCCGGTTTCTTCCAATACCGGAACATCCATCCATTTCGTAATCTCGCCATTTTTGGTGATGCGCATCAGACAAGCAGGCTGTGTGATATCTGCAAAATTCGGACAGGCCAGAATCAAATCTCCATTAGGAGCGATAGCCATTCCGTCTGGTGTCGGACAACAATCCGGTAAATTTGCAAACAATTCGCTCTTCTGCGGAAGAGCATTCTCACCACCTTTTTGTTTCGGAGAAGTACATTGAATACAAGTTGCTCCCATCAAAGAAGCTGCCACAAGAGATAGTAAATAATACTTTTTCATGGTTAGATAATACAAATATTTATGTTTATAATATGAGTCCGTTAGTTCGGTACGCAAACATACTGGTATTTATCAGCAAAGAAGGAAAATGACAAATCAATAAAGGACAAAAATTGTTCAAAATGCTATTAAAAGAGCCGGTTTGAGCTGTAAATAGAGAGAAGGAACAAAATATGGAAAGGCTGAAAACAGAATATGAAAGGATTGAAACCCCTTTCATATATACCTTATATTATAAAAGCAGTCGGCACTTACTTCCTATGCAATACTCTACTTTCCCCTCCGTTCATGACTAATTTAGGCTAAAAAGAACATTTTCTCATAAAAAGTTTTTGTAATATCAGAGTTAATCGTATTTTTGTGTACAATTTTGGTGTAGTGATGACAGAAGAAGAAAAAAAGTTATTGAATTCCTTTGAAACGCAACTCCGGCATTTGATTTATTTGCACGATGAACTAAAGCGTGAAAATGCCGAATTGAAAAAGCTTCTCGATAATGAAAAGCTAAAAAACGAGAAGGTACAAGCTCAATACGATGAATTGGAAGTCAGCTATACAAACCTAAAAACAGCTACGGCAATCAGCCTTAACGGCAGCGACGTAAAAGAGACGAAGCTGCGATTGTCAAAATTAGTGCGTGAAGTCGATAAATGCATCGCTTTGTTGAATGAATAAGAAGAAGATGTATGAACGATAAAATAAAGATAAACCTGCAGATAGCAGATTCAAACTATCCGTTAACCATCAACCGTGAGGAAGAGCAAATGGTACGGGAAGCCGCCAAGCAGGTAAATGTCAGGCTTAATAAGTACCGGGAGGTTTATAAGAACCTGGAACCGGAGAAAATTATTGCCATGGTAGCCTATCAGTTCTCGTTAGAGAGACTGCAATTGATGCAACGTAATGATACCAGCCCCTATGTGGAGAAGGTAAAAGAACTGACAGAATTGCTGGAGGATTATTTTAAGGAGGAATAAATCCCGACCGGCTATTCACTGATAAGAGATAAAACAACCACGCACTGCACAATATCCAAGCAAAGATACATGCTTTGATATTTGGCGGTGCGTTTTTATTTATATACTTAAATTAAATGTAGAATGATAGCAATAATAGCAACAGCAATTGCTTGCTTCATCGTAGGAGGAATCCTTTCATATATACTATTCCGGTATGTACTGAAATCCAAATACGATAATGTCCTGAAAGAAGCAGAGACAGAAGCGGAAGTAATTAAGAAAAACAAGCTGCTGGAAGTGAAGGAGAAATTCCTGAATAAAAAAGCAGATCTTGAAAAAGAGGTAGCATTGCGGAATCAGAAGATTCAGCAAGCGGAAAACAAACTGAAACAACGCGAAATGGTTCTTAGCCAGCGTCAGGAAGAAATCCAACGCAAAAAGATGGAAGCCGAAGCGGTAAAAGAGAACCTGGAAGCGCAACTTGTCATTGTTGATAAGAAAAAAGATGAACTCGATAAACTGCAACAGCAGGAAATCGATAAACTGGAAGCAATCTCCGGATTGTCTGCCGAAGAGGCCAAAGAACGCCTGGTAGAATCACTGAAAGAAGAAGCTAAAACACAGGCACAGTCATTCATTAATGACATTATGGATGATGCTAAGTTAACTGCCAGCAAAGAAGCGAAACGTATCGTTATCCAGTCTATCCAACGGGTAGCTACGGAAACTGCCATCGAAAACTCTGTTACGGTATTCCATATTGAATCAGATGAAATCAAAGGACGTATTATCGGACGTGAAGGACGTAACATCCGTGCTTTGGAAGCTGCTACCGGCGTTGAAATCGTTGTTGACGACACTCCGGAAGCTATCGTTCTTTCTGCCTTCGACCCGGTTCGCCGTGAAATTGCCCGTTTGGCACTGCATCAGCTTGTGACCGACGGACGTATCCATCCGGCTCGTATCGAGGAAGTGGTGGCTAAAGTTCGCAAACAGGTGGAAGAAGAAATTATCGAAACCGGTAAACGTACAACCATCGACTTGGGTATCCACGGTCTGCATCCTGAATTGATCCGTATCATCGGTAAGATGAAATATCGTTCTTCTTATGGTCAGAACTTGTTGCAGCATGCACGTGAAACAGCCAATCTTTGTGCTGTGATGGCATCTGAACTGGGATTGAACCCGAAGAAAGCGAAACGTGCAGGTTTGCTGCATGATATCGGTAAAGTGCCTGATGAAGAACCGGAATTGCCGCACGCATTGCTGGGTATGAAACTTGCCGAGAAGTATAAAGAAAAACCGGATATTTGCAACGCTATCGGTGCTCACCACGACGAAACGGAAATGACCAGCTTGCTGGCTCCTATCGTACAGGTATGCGACGCCATCTCCGGTGCACGTCCGGGTGCACGCCGCGAAATCGTAGAGGCTTACATCAAGCGTCTGAACGACCTCGAACAACTGGCTATGGCTTATCCGGGTGTAACAAAGACTTATGCTATCCAGGCAGGGCGCGAACTCCGCGTTATCGTTGGTGCGGATAAGATTGACGACAAGCAGACAGAAAGCCTGTCAGGCGAAATCGCTAAGAAGATCCAGGATGAAATGACTTATCCGGGACAAGTGAAGATTACCGTCATTCGTGAAACACGTGCGGTTAGTTTCGCTAAATAAAGTAACTATTCAAAAGAAGATTCATATAAGGGCGAAGAGATTCGCCCTTTTTTAATACACGACTATGGAAAAGTTTCAAATTGAGATTTGTACGAATTCAGTGGAAAGCTGCCTAGCTGCACAGGAAGGTAGTGCCAACCGCGTGGAATTATGTGCCGGAATACCGGAAGGCGGGACAACCCCTTCCTATGGTGAGATAGCCATCGCAAGAGAAGTACTGACTCATACCCGCCTGCATGTTATCATCCGGCCACGTGGAGGAGATTTTCTTTATTCGGATATGGAAATCAGAACAATGCTGAAAGACATCGAAATCGCACGGAAACTAGGGGCAGACGGAGTTGTATTCGGCTGTCTGACAGCAGACGGCGAAGTAGACTTGACATCGATGCAGATTCTAATGGAAGCCGCCAAAGGGCTGTCAGTCACCTTTCACCGGGCATTCGACGTATGTCGCAATCCTCAAAAGGCATTGGAGGAGATCATAGAGCTGGGATGCAACCGTATTCTGACTTCCGGTCAGCAACCTACGGCTGAACAAGGTATCGGTCTCTTAAAAGAATTGCAGGGACTGGCTGCGGGAAGAATTACGTTACTCGCCGGCTGTGGAGTAAATGAAAATAATATTGCGCGGATTGCGGCAGGAACCGGAATCAATGAGTTTCATTTTTCGGCACACGAAAGTATTCAAAGTGAAATGAAATTCAGAAATGAAGTTGTCTCAATGGGAGGAACAGTACATATCAACGAGTACGAACGAAATGTGACTTCCGTGCGAAGAGTCAAAGAAACAGTGGAGGCTTTATATAAAGGAATGTAAATTATCGCCTGTCTACTATATACTAAGAAATGGTGAACATACAGCTTTAAGCCTTTTGTTCACCATTTCTATTTTGCATTACCACCAGCGGTATCAAGAAAAACTGCTATACCTTTATTTATAAATAAGGAATCACCGTAATATAAATACCTGTAATAATAGCCGAAGTAATTACTCCCGAGATATTAGCTCCCAAGGCATCTCCCAAGACGAATGAGTCCGGATTATCTTTGCTTACAATCTTTTGTGCAACCTTTGCGGTAGTCGGCACACAGCTAACAGCCGCAATACCGATGACCGGATTGTAATTACCCCGTTTAATAATATACATGATATATCCTCCGATTATTCCTCCGATACCGGAAAGTAATAATGCTACAATGCCTAATACTAATAGTTTCAATATCTTAGGATCGAGCAGCAGATGTGCATCACAAAGTACACCCAGCAACACGCCCAACATAAAAGTCGATCCATAAAGCAGCGGACCACTCACAAAATCATAAATATGTTTCATACCCGACTCACGAACAGCAACCCCCAAGAACAAAGAGAAGAACAAAGGAGAAGCTACCGGGAATAAGAAACAGAGAATAGCACAAAGAACAGCAGAGAAAGCCAGTTTCACTTTGGCATCGTAATTCTTCGGAGCTTTCTTTGTCACCATCTTAATAGCACGGAAACGTTTGGGAACCAGCAGCTTCACAAGGTAAGGATAGCCTCCATAAGTCAATCCTAAATAAAGATAGGCAACCACCGTAATAGGCACAAACAAATGCTTTGCCAATGCCAGTGAAGTAAACAATACCATCGGTCCGTCTGCTCCACCTACCATAGCCACTGATGCACTTTCTTTGAGAGTCAGGCCGAGAGCAGAAGCAATAGGAACTGTCAGGAAAGTGCCCAGTTCTGCGCACAGAGCAAGGAATATACTTGCAAATGGTTTCTGAAGCAGGAATCCAACATCCAAAAGTGCCCCGATACCCATAAAGACAAAGCAGGCTATGAGCCCATTACTAAACGTCAGAGTGTAAACAGGTTGCAGGAAATCTATCTGCATGGTATTCATTAATTGATCCGTATCTGAAAGCATCGGATCAAGAAAGAGGTTACCCAGTGTACCGTCGGGCATCATCAGTGTTCCACAGTTGATAGCTACCATTCCCAGTCCCATAGGGATCATCACCATAGGTTCGAGAATACCTTTCCAACCTAAATAGATCAGTAACAGACCGAGTAGTGCCAAAAAAACTCTTGCAGAAGCAAGTACCCATCCGCTTGCCATCATTGTACCAATACCTTGAAATAAGGTAGCAAAATCTATATTTTCCATAAATTAGTTTCCTTTTATTGTTTGTTGTTAGTAAGTTTCTTTGAGTTCTTCTTATTGACATGTGCCTGCTCTTCTTCCCGCAGAAAGAATTCACGAGTATCCTGTGAATAATAGTAATTCATTAAATTATTTTCCGAAGCTCCCGGACTCACGCCATGATAATAGCCAGCGTAACCGGTGAAGTTCCTGTCAATCCCCTTACTGTAGTCTTCACGAGAATCACCTAAAGCATCTTCATCTGCAATAGGTATCTGCCGGACTAATCTTTCCACCTTCTGCCGATGCTGCCGCCAGCGTCGTAACCGGAGTAGCTCCAAACGGTGGGAACTATAAAAATCAAATGAATCAGCCGCATAAGCAATCAACTTAATGACCGCAGCGACAAAAAAACCGATGAGGAAAGTAAGCCCCATCATCGCAAGAGTAGACAGTAATAAATGAATCATAGTAATATAAAAATTAGGTTGTACAATCATATTCAAAATAAAGAAGAGGCGCCCAATGGTGAAACCATTATAAAATTTAGACACACATGAAAGTTAATCCCATTGGGCATTCCTCATCACCATATAAAAACAATCGGCGGATATTATTTGCCTGAAATCACTTCGGTATATATCCTTGCTTTTATACGACGTAACTCCCGTTTCACAACGGAAAACACAATATTTTAATCCTTGAATACCTTATCATTAGTATTCAGGAGGTATATCATTCAACTGGGCTTTGGTAAATACGGGACCGTCTTTGCAGACATACAACTTCCCGACATTACACCGTCCACATTTTCCAACACCACATTTCATCCGGTTCTCCAGGGTGGTATAAATATTCTCATCGGCAAAGCCTAACTTCTCCAATACAGGAAAAGTGAACTTTATCATCACAGGAGGTCCGCAAACTATTGCCACAGTATCTGCACTGGCAGGTGCAGCAGCCTCAAGCACCGAAGGTACAAAACCGACTTTTCCTGTCCAGTCGGGAGTCTCCCCCCCGGGATCAACCGTAGTTATCAGATTGACATCCGGACGGTTTTCCCATTCTTTCAGCTCTTCTTTATATACCAGGTCGTTAACAGACTTGGCTCCGTAAACAATCGTTATATCTTTAAAATCTTCCCGCCTGTCCAATGCATTCCAGATGACGCAACGCATCGGCGGAAGCGCTATACCACCTGCAACGAACAACAGATTCTTTCCTTTCCACTCGTCCAACGGAAATGTGTTTCCGAAAGGTCCTCGAAAACCAACGGTAGCTCCTTCTTCCAGTTTGGCAAGTCCGGTAGTCACCCGTCCTGCCTGACGGAATGTACACTCGATATATCCTTTACGAGTAGGCGACGAAGCAATACAGAAAGTTGACTCTCCTTCACCAAACGCAGAGTATTCACCGAACTGTCCGGCTTTGAAGTGGAAGGCTTCTCCTTCCTTCTCGTCTTTAAATCTTAACCGTAAAGTCTTCACTCCCGGAGCTTCATGGGTTATCTTCTCAATCACCATCAGGTGCGGAAGATATATATTCGACTGCTCATTCATGGCTTGATATCGATATTAAGTGTTCAAGTATATTCATATCTACCGGGCAGGCACGCGAACAACGTCCGCATCCGGTACAACCGGTTTCCTGTATCCGTTCAGGCATATAGGAGAACTTATGCAAAATGCGCTGACGCCAACGGGCGCTTTGCGTCGGACGCGGATTATGTCCGGACGTATGAAGGGTAAATAGCGAAAAGCCGCAAGAATCCCAACAACGGACACGATGACCGGACGAACCTTTGGCATCTTCCTGAATATCAAAACAGGCACAAGTTGGACAAACATAAGCGCATGCGCCACATCCCAAACAGCGTTCGGACTGTTGTTTCCAAACAGGACTGTCGAATGCTCCCGCCAACTTCTCACGTACATTATCAACATTGAAACGGGTGGGAACGGATGCCAGATATTCTTCCTTATCTATTTCTTCGGCAGGTGTATATTCTTTCACAAAGAATTTAACCAATGCTTTGCCTTTTGCCGTCAAGACTTCCACCAATGCACTCTGATCCGGCAACTCCGTAATCTGAATATCACTGCCGGCAGTATTACCGGGGCCCCCGTGAACGGAAGTACAGAAACATGATTCATCGCATTGTGCACAACTGAAGCTGATTAATGTCATTTTCTCCCGCCGGGCATTGTATAGTTTATCTTTATAATCCCAATTAAAAATACCGGAAAGGGGTGCAAACCCTGCTGCATCACAAGGACGGATTTTCCAGAGAATCGTTTCGGGAATTGCATTAATATCCGCTTCCTGCAAAGTAGCTTCTTTCCCGTCTTTCTGATAAGAGAACAGCACTTCTGTTTTCGGGAACGCAAAGCGTTTAGCCGACTGGGTAGTCTGCACATAGTCCGTCGCTACCTCATCGTAAGAAGTCACTCTTTTGAAGTCTACTTTATCTCCTGAATGCACAGGAGCAAAAATATGCATTTCCTTTTTCACCATCTGGTGAAACCATTCTTGCAGACTGCTTTTACTGATATGTAGATTTTCCATTACTTTCTTTTAATGTATAAAGTTCTCTTTATCTTCTGCCTTGAAGGTAGAAAGTACATTTCCCGCAGGATTGATAGCACCGGGAGCAACCCCGAACTCGCCCTGAATGTCTTCCATCATACTTTGTGTCATCAAATGAAGAGGAATACCCACCGGACAGGCTTGCTTACAAGCGCCACAACCGATACAACGTCCTGCCATGTGCATCACGCGGTTAATCTGCCACTCCATATTTGTCAGCGGAGCAGACCAGGGTTGTACCCACTGCGGACAATTGACCTCCACAATACATCGGCTGCAATAACACAACGGACAGGCAGCCCGGCAAGCATAGCATTTGATGCATTTCGACATTTCCTCCATCCAATATTTCCACCGCTCTTCACGACTCATCTTTTTCAGACGATCAATCAGTTGGAGATTCTCCTCACTAATAGTCAAGGGAAAGTCTGCCAGATATGTTTTTATTTCATCGAATCCTTTAAACTGGATAACTTCTCCATGTCCGTCAACGGTCAATACCAGAAGATTATCTTCTTTCAACTGGTTTTCGAATGCCAATTGAACAATCGTCCGTAATGCCGGAACCGTAGCTGTTATAGCCACTTTGCCTGTTCCTGTTAATTCCCGTTTTGTCAGATAAACTGCAATATTATTCGTGCAACGGTCGTCCAGTATCAGTCTGTCGGCATTTTCTGCCTGCCGGCAAAAGAGAGGACGTGTTCCATGATTTCCTTCTTCATAGCCTATCACAAGATTCACTTCTCCTTCTTGTAACAAAGCAACTGCTTTTTCTGTCAGTTTACTCATAGATAGCCTCCTTTTCCAAATAGTCCGAAGCTTTCTGATACTCCAGATAAGGTCCCAGTTCACGGATTCCGGCAACTGTCTCATTCACCAGATCAGCCCACTTGGCTCCCTCTGCCGCCGACACCCATGAATAACGGATACGACGTACATCAATACCCAGGAAGTCGAGCAGTCCGCGGAATACAATCCAACGACGACGTGCGTGGAAGTTTCCGGATGTATAATGACAGTCATTCGGATGACAACCCGAAACGATAATTCCATCAGCACCTCCGGCAAAGGCTTTCAACAGTAACATAAAGTCAATTCTTCCTGTACAGGGGAAGCGGACAATTTCTACATTAGTCGCATACTTCAACCTGCTCGTACCTGTCAGGTCTGCCCCGGCATACGTGCACCAATTACAGACAAAAGCTACAATGCGCGGTTCAAATTCCTGATTATTCTCGATCTTATTTTCGTTCATAGCTTACTCTCTTTTTAATGGTTCAGCAATGCCATCACTTCGGCATAGACCTGTTCATTGGAATATCCCTGTATATCAATAGATTTGGAACGGCAGAAAGCAACACAGGTACCACAACCCTGACAAAGTCCGGGATTTACTTTAGCAACTGTCTTTATTACATTTCCATTCCTGTCTTTTATTTCTTCACGTTCGATAGCCTGATAAGGACAAGCTGTCTGACACATGAAACATCCTACGCAAGTACTGAATAACGGAGGAGCAGTACGATTGACAACGGCTATCAACGGCTCGCGAACCAGATTTGCCTGTGAAAACAATCCTGCTACTTTCACAGCGGCTCCCGAAGCCATTCCCACTGTTTCGGGAATATCTTTCGGCGCCTGACAAGCTCCTGCCAGATAGATTCCGGCTGTATTCGTTTCCACCGGTTTCAGTTTGGGGTGAGATTCGGCAAAGAACTGATAAGGGTCATAAGAAATGTGCATCTTCTGCGCCAGTTCTTCCGCTCCCTTGTTGGCAACTCCCGCTGTGGCAAGCACTACCATGTCAGCTTCTATCTCAACAGGTGATGCTCCCAACAGGGTGTCTACTCCTTTAACAATCAATTTACCGTTCTTCTCATATATACGGGCGACGCGACCACGGACGTAATTCACTCCATCCTCTTCAATGGCACGACGCACAAATTCTTCATAATTCTTTCCTCCGGCACGAATATCCATGTAGAACACGTACGATTCGCCACCATGTACCTTGTGCTGATAAAGCATCGCATGTTTGGCTGTGTACATACAGCATATCTTAGAGCAATAAGGAATTCCTTTGGCCGGATCACGGGAACCGGCACAGGCTACAAATACAATCTTTTGAGGAATCTGTCCGTCAGACGGACGGCGAATCTCTCCGAATGTAGGACCGGAAGCCGATGCCAGACGCTCAAACTGCAATCCGGTAATGACATCTTTGTATTTTCCATATCCATATTCGGGGAAAAAGTCTGTATTCAACACATTGAATCCTGTAGTTACTACAATCGCTCCGACTTCTTCGGTGATAATACGGTCCTCTTGTCCGAAACGGATAGCCCCCGTAGGACATAGCTTTTCACAGACTCCGCATTTACCATTGCGATAATGGGTACAATGTTCTTTATCAATCACCGGTTTATTGGGCACTGCTTGCGGAAAAGGAACATAAATAGCTGTACGCATTCCCAAACCGGCATTAAATTCGCTCGGTATCTTTTTGTTAGGACATTTAGTCGTACAAAGTCCGCAACCGGTACATAATTTCTCATCAATGCTCTTCGCTTTCAGGCGTATACTAGCTTTAAAATTACCAATAAATCCTTCCACATGCTCCAGTTCGGCATACGTATAAAGAGTGATATTCGGATGCTGCGCTACTTCCACCATTCGGGGAGTAAGAATACACTGCGAACAGTCTAATGTAGGAAAAGTTTCCGAAAGTTGTGACATGTGTCCGCCGATGGACGGTTCTTTCTCTACCAGAATGACCTGATGTCCGCAATTGGCGATGTCCAGACTTGCCTGAATTCCGGCAATTCCTCCTCCAATCACCAGTGCTTTTTTGGTGATAGGAACCTGAATGGGAACCAAAGGATGATTCCGCTTTACCTTTTCAACCAGACTTTTGACAATATCGACAGCCTTACGGGTAGTTGCCTCCCCTTTCTCATGTACCCAAGAGCAATGCTCACGAATATTAGCTATCTCGCACAGATAAGGATTCAATCCGGCTTCCGCACATGCTCTCCGAAAGGTAGGTTCATGCATTCGCGGAGAACAGGCAGCAACGACAACGCCATCCAATCCATATTCTTTAATGGCGTTCTTAATCAATGTCTGTCCCGGATCGGAACACATATATTTATAATCGATGGCATAGGCAACGCCTTCCATTTCTTTTGCCGCCTCGGCCACTTTTTCGCAGTCGACAGTTGCACTGATATTTTCACCGCAATGGCAGATAAAAACTCCTATTTTAGACATACTTCCGCCTCCTTCAAATTTACAGCTACAAAATGACGTCCCAGTCCCAATTCCTTGGGAGTCAGTCCGACAGCCAGTCCGATAGCCTGTGTGATATAAAGAACCGGTATGGTAACAGGTTTTGCCAGATAGTGGTTGATAGCAGGGCGACGCATATCCAAATTAGAATGACACATCGGACAAGCCACAATCACGGCTTCCGCTCCCCGGTCGTCAGCATCTTTCAGTATATTTCCCGAGAGACGTCCTACAAGGTCTGTGCGAGAAACGGACAAGCCCGCACCGCAACACTCCGTTTTGAAAGCCCAGTCAATAGGAGTGGCACCAATCAGAGACATGATTTTGTCCATGCTTTGCGGATCTTCCAAACGGTCGAAGTTTAATATTTTATGGGGACGCACCAGCAAGCAGCCATAGTAACAAGCCACTTGATGAGCAAAAGGACGTACTATCTTCTCTTTTAATGCATCCAGCATATATTTCTCTATCATCTGGATGACATTCAATATTTTCACATTACCGAGGTAGCGCATTCCAACTGTAGTCAGTATTTCATCCTTCAATGCTTCATTGTGCATTAATTCGTATTGAGCAACACTCAAACGATTGTAACAGGAAGCGCAGGGGACAACGATTTCTTGAAATCCCTGTTGTTCTGCCAAAGCCAACACACGGGTAGGTAAGGCAAGAGACAATTGTTTGCTCATGGAGTGAGCAGCCGTTGCACCGCAACAGTTCCAGTCTTTCAACTCGATCAGTTCGAGTCCCATCGCCTGTGCCAGTGCTTTGACTGATTCATTATATTCACGAGAAGTTCCGTTTAGCGAACATCCCGGATAGAAACCGATTCTCATAGCTACTTTTGAGTCTTTTCAATGGTTTGTGCAAATATCTTTTTGATCTTATTCTCATCTTTTACCCGTTCCGGAAGGAGGTTGAGCTTCCCTTTGACGAACATAACAGGAGCCACATTCAAATCCTGTGTCAGACGTAAAGTGCGGGCTTTAAAACCTGCAACCAATCCCACTTCGTAGAGTCTTCCTGTTCTTTTCACTGATTCGAGAAAAGCGGAATGGAAAGCTACAACAGGGCGTGACTCTTTACTAATGCATCCTTCTTTCCGGGATTTCTCACGCAGGTAGTCCATCACTTCAGGAATGTTTATTTCTTTGGGACACCGGGCAATACAGTTTTCGCAATTCAAGCAAATCCAAATGGCGTTGGAACTTAACACGCGACGGTCATTTTGAGCATTTTTTGTCTGTAACAACCGGAGAATATAGCTGGGAGCATAATCCATCTCCTCTGATAACACACATCCGGCCGTACATTTGCCACACTGGTAGCAATAAGACACATCAATACCCGTCTTTTGTTCCAAGTCATAGGAAATACATTCTTTGTTTTCCATGTTGACATGAATAAAATAGATAATAATAAAAATAAAGGAAAGAGTGGCAGAGAGGTATCAGAATAAGACACACCTCACCCAACCAAAAGAAAAGAATATTGTCTAAATGAGAATATGCGCCAATGTGTAGACGTAGTACTTACACGAATATTTAGTGTAATTGACATCAAGATCGGTATGACCCAAACGGTTTTCCGGAAGCAGAACATTCAGAGAGCTCAATATCTGTATAATCACAGTATTTGTATTGAACTTCAAGTTCTTGAAAGGAACAATGCTTCTCGGAAAAGAGATATTATCAAAAATACAGTCACTGACTTTACAATTAGATGTCTCGTCAACAAACTGCGAATGCGATACTTTACTTGACTTATTGAGGTCGGCAGAAGAGATGCGACAAGATGACTCTGCCGTATATTGCATACAATTAGATGAGATTTCAGTTTCTTTCTGAAATCCCTGCAATTCTTTATCGGAAACATTGCTAAGTCCCAACACCAGAAATGCGCATGCTAATATGCAAAAAATATACTTAGTCATAATTTGCTGCAAACGTAATCATTCTTTTTCGAAAAAAGCACATCAAGAGCAATAATTAACGATTATTCATACTGATTTTTTCTTATAATCCATGTACAACTTTCATCAATTGCTCACCTAAACCGATCGTATATCCTTGAGAGACAAAGACTACCCTATTGAATGTGTCGGCAATAATAAAGACTGGCAGAATGGAGTTATTCAAATTCATAGCCTGCACAATTCCTTTCCGAATGCTATCATCAGTATCAATACCGTAAGTAATAGTAGACGGAAGTCCCTTGAATTCGGCAGCATTAAATTTCTTGTATTGTTCTTCCGAAGGAAAAAGAAAGACCATTTTGCGTCCCCACTGTTCGAAGTCATTGCCCAGAGCGGCTATGTCTTTTAACGCATGATTGGTAGGCTCCTGCCCTGCTCCGAGAACAGCCACTACAAAATAACCACGTCCACAGGTTTGCAAAATACTTTGTCGTGCCAAAGGCATCACTTTCTCTCCTATTCGTTCCACCGGCGTAAAAAGCGATTCGGAATTGAAATTACCGATAACAGCAACCTTTTCTCCGGATTCACGCAAATGATAGGGTACTTTTGTCGCTACAGGTTTGAATTCATCTTTCTGTGCAGGCAATACAAAAGAAGAAATTCTCGCCAACACACCTCCATCGGCAAGTCTCGTACCGGTAACCAACAAGTAATATCCGGCATCCAATACCCCCATATTTCTCAATCTGGGATCTTGTTCTTCATAACTAATCAATTCCGGTCTGCCCTCCTGCAACCTGGAAATGGTAAACTTACTATAATACTTAACTCTCTTATCATCACGAGCAATTGCCTTATCACCTTCATAAAAATGATAAATCCCCCTGGATGCCTCCACTGCTTCTTGTTTATCGAAATCAACCTCCATGAATTCGCTTCCCCACCTGTTTTCAGGCCAACTTACATATCTTACACGCCCGTCTGTACTCCTTATATCAGCACCGATATTCATACTACGCGCCAATGCTACGAAAAACAGATCCCGTGAATATGAATCCGCCACCTTCGCACGCCAAACCCCTTCCGGAGAAATAGGGATACGCTGGAAGTTATTTTCTTCATCAATCGTAATATTACGGTTCACCCATTCAACTAAAGCTTGCGGGCGAGTCCGGAAAGTATCCATTTCCGCTTCAGAGAACTTAGACTGAAAGAAAGATTTATAAGGTGTCAATGCCTCCGTTGAAGCACGGGGAGCAAGAATGTCATAAACATATTCAGTCGAAGCATCCATGCAGTGAAAGGGCGGTATGACACAGTCATACAAATAGGTATCAACATCTTTCGTATTCAACAAATGATCGATCAACACTTCATAACGCACATCACGAAGATCTTTTTTAGTAAGTATGGACAATAAAGCCGCACCTTTCATCAATTTTCCCTGTCGGTCTGCCTCATTCAGAAAACGAACCAATACATCATGATTCCCTCTTGAATCCAACAAGAAAGAAGCCAGTGCCTTCCCGGCAAACGAACTTAATTTTCCTTTCAAACAGGATACAATAGAATCAGCTTGTTCCGCAGTTGGGAAAGTAGCGACATAAGCATTACGAATCGAATCCTCCTGCATCATTCTCCGATCATTCTCTGCCCGTTGCTCCGGCGTTACTTCCGGCAAAACAGGATTCTCAACGGGAGGAACGATATCAATATCTTCTTCAAAAATATCTCCTTCCTTTTTATCAAGTGTCAATGTCAATTCCGGTTGCTTGTCGAAAGATAGCTTGGAAAAGCCGAATGTTCCCTTATCGGAAGCCCATACCAGCATATCTCCCTTACCGGCTGTTAATGATACTTGACCATTGGCATCAGTGTATTTAGTAGCAACTGTATAAAACTCCGCATAGTTATATACTTTAAAATCCACTCTTGCTCCGGCAACAGGTTGTCCATTCTTATCTCTCACCGTCACCGATGCTTTTGCAGTCGGAGCATAATTCTCCGTTACATTGATTTCCGTATAATTCGGTGTCTCAAGCATCATTTCCTCCGGACCGTCATAACGCCCGAAGACCTTCGTATGCATCAACATTCCCCGACTGGCAGGAGCATTGAACCATCCCAGATTCAAAACCGGCTCCGGCTCACAGGCACCGAAGAAATACCAATGTCCGTCCGCCCATGCTTCCACCCAAGCATGATTATCATCCGTATGCGCCCAACGAGGCGTATACACCTGACGTGCCGGAATACCAACCGACCGGAGAGCAGCCACCGCAAATGTAGACTCTTCACCACAACGCCCATAAGCCGTCTTGACGGACGCTAATGGTGAGCTGGTACGCGCATCACTCGGACGATAGACTACTTTCTCATGACACCAGTGATTCACCTCTAATATAGCCTCTTTCATCGGCAGCCCCTTCACCCTGTCTTTCAGCTCGCCATAAAACACACGACGGGAATCGTCCAGATTCTCGTTATTCACCCGGATCGGCAGAACAAAATGACGGAACACTTCATCGGGAATCTCTTTTCCCCAAGGCATCTCGCCACGCGTCTGCTTCGACAGCCGTACATTCTCCAGATAATAATCTCCCGGATAGTCCGTCACATCTCCTATCGGCATATAAGCATAGAGAAACATCAATGCTTCGCGCTCATAGACCGACAAAACAGAATCGGCAAAGATCGCAAATAAATCTCCATGAGGGAGTGCCTGTTTTTTCAGTTCAAAGTCTTGAATCACTTGATTCCGGTAGGCTTCTTCTTTGAGAAAGTGAGCATTGTTACAAGCAAACAGCACAATTGACAAAATCAGGACGCACAAAAGATGGGTGAATGTTTTCATACGAGTGTTTGGTTTATTCTAATAATAAGGTTGCTGACTGACAAAAATACAAGAATATTTTCTGAAAGCCTAGATAAGTACATAAAAATGTGATAAATAAGAATAATATTGTCATCGACGGAGAATTACGGGCATTTTGTAACAGGTTTGTAACATGGACCGTGTTCGAACCCTTATAAAAAGAAAATTCAAAAGAAAAAGAAGATTTTTATGTTTTACAGCATATAATTCAAAAACAATTCGTATCTTTGCAGTGTTATTAGAGAAAACAAGATGTAAAACCGCTCTTCAAAACGTGGAGGGCAAAAAAAGAGGAAACAAATTATGAAAAAGAATGCAAATGAAAAAATTATGATGTTACAGTACCGTATTAAACGCTATCAAGCAATGGGAAATGGTGCTATGTGTCAGACCTTGAACGGTAAACTACAAAAACTGCTGTCACAGCAGGTTGCCATGTAAATAAGCACACTAATTATAATAAATAGAGCGAGGAACTTTCGAGTATCCTCGCTTTTTTTTATACATTTGCAGAAGAAAGATAATAAAACACATTATGAAAAAGCTATTTATGTCGGTTGCGCTGCTTTTATTGGCCGTAACCTCTTTTGCACAAACACCCGGTTATGAATTCACAACCGTTGTATCTCACAAAGCAACACCTGTTAAAGATCAGGGTTCCACAGGAACCTGCTGGTGCTTTGCCACTGCTTCTTTTATGGAGTCGGAACTGCTCCGTATGGGAAAAGGAGAATATGATCTCTCGGAAATGTTTATCGTCCGTCAGAAGTACATGAATCAGATCGAAGATAATTATCTGCGTCGTGGTAAAGGAAGCATTGGGGAAGGAAGTTTGGCGCACACTTTCAAAAACGCTTATAAGAAAGCGGGAATCGTTCCGGAAGAAGTATACACCGGATTGCTAAACGACAGCAAAGATCATAACCACGGAGCACTGTCACGCTACCTCAAAGCATTGGTGGATGCAAATATTGCTTCTAAAAAGCGTACTCCGGAATATGATGCGCTCATCAACAATCTGTTCGATATTTATTTGGGCAAGCTTCCTGAAAAGTTTACTTATAAAGGAAAGGAATATACGCCTCAATCTTTCACTGAAAGTTTGGGATTGAACATGGATGATTATATCGAGCTGACCAGTTTCACTCATAAACCTTATTATGAAACCTTCTCACCTGAAGTGCCCGACAACTGGGAGAATCAACCGATGTATAATCTTCCGCTGGACGAACTAATCGGGGCTATCGACTATGCATTGAACAAGGGATATACCGTATGCTGGGATGGTGACGTCAGCGAACAGGGTTTCTCTTTCAAAAACGGAATCGCCATCAATCCGCAAGTAGAGGATGTGAAAGATTACTCAACTACTGATCGTGCCCGTTTTGAAGCTATGCCTAAATATCAGCGTATGGATGAAGTTTTCAAGTTCGAGCATCCTTATCCGGAAATCAATGTAACACCGGAAATCCGCCAGGATGGTTACGAGAAGTTTGTAACAACCGATGACCACCTGATGCACATCACCGGCATTGTAAAAGACCAGAATGGTACTAAATATTACATTACCAAGAATTCCTGGGGAGCAGAAAGCAACAAGTCCGGAGGTTATCTGAATATGTCTGAAAGTTATGTACGTGCCAAAACTATTTGTGTCATGGTACATAAAGATTCTCTGTCAAAGGAATTGAAGAAGAAACTCGGAATCCAATAAGCCGCATGGTATCACTCCAAGCGGGACGTGATTGTTCCATAGATCCTTTTATCTATATAACAATCGAGTAGGAGGAAAACGAAGTAGTTTTCTTCCTACTTTCG